>JBCCOX010000073.1:0-12544 GCA_039025155.1 Deinococcota bacterium
ATACGGCTGACACTAGCAAGGCTTAGCTGCAGAGATTTTGCAATCTCTGTTCGTGACTGTGCGCCACCCTGAGCAAGGTGCTCAAACACGGCTCGAGTATTAAAGTCTTTTAGCAGACTCTGCCGCACAACATGCAGTGAAATTACACACCTCCCTTAGTTAGTTTCTTTCAGATAGAAAGTAATGTATGCTGACCTGAATAAAAATGCAAGTGCTAGTTGCTTACGAACATTGTGAAGGGAGACCCTGTTATGACGTTTAAGGCTGGCTTTGGGACGACAGATATTACGCCCTCTTACCCCGTAACCATGTCTGGGTTTGCCATTCGCGGCGAACCTAGTCAAGGTGTTCATGACCAATTGCAGGCTCGAGCTATTGTCATTGAATGTGATGAGGCCCCTGGGTATGACACGAACATTGTATGTCTACTCATTCTCGATTTAATAGGCATAAGTAGCGACCTCACAAAAACGTTGGGTAGTGCCTTCAAGAACATGTGCCCCAACGGTGAACTGGTTTGCTTAGCAACCCACACCCACGGTGCACCTGCAGTTCTAACAAGTGCGCATCTTGGTCGTCCCAATAAAACTTATCTGTCGTACATTGAACAGCAGAGTCTTCAGGCGTTACACATAGCACTCTCAACGCGGCAAACGTGTACCATCCACTATGGGATAAGCCAAGAAACGACGGTGGCTCATAACCGCCGCGATCCTCGAGGTGTGATTGATCCTGATGTAAGTGTGGTGCGCTTTCAAGCAGGTGAACATTGTTTGGGCTTACTTGTCAGCTACGCCTGCCATCCCGTTGTACTAGGACCTCAGAACCACCTGCTGACACGGGACTATCCCGGCTATGTTGTGGATGAACTAAAAAGCCGCTATCCCCAAGCCACCGTACTCTTCGCTACAGGATGTGCAGGACAGATCAACACCGGCCACCTCGCAACAGACAGCTGGAAGCACGCTGTCTCTAGTAAACGGACGTTTGAAGAAGCAGCGCGTATTGGCCAACTTTTGGCAGAGGCTGCTTATCACGCCAGCGAAGACGCCAAACACAATATGCTACTTTCAGCACAACTAGCCTTCGCCAAAGCAGATGTGACACTTGCTCTAGACAGTCACTATGCACCTGCCTCAGAAACACTGGCGATGTGGCAACAACAAGCCGTTAGTACTGAACCAGCAGCACGTGTTTTAGCAGACATTCGCTTACAGTGGGCAACATCGCGTCAGTACGTTGAGCAGGTCACAACCCAGTTGTGTGTGCTGCGGCTTGGCGAGTTACACATCCCCATCTTTCCTGGTGAGCCTTTTGTGGACTATGCGCTTTACTTGAAAAAACACTGTGACACACCTGTATTAACCCTTGCTTACGGCAACGATAGTCCCGGCTATTTGCCAACCGCACACGCCTATGCAGAAGGAGGCTACGAGGTCGCGGATGCATTTATGTTTTACGGCTTGCCGGCACCTTTTACACCAGCGCTCGAGCCGACCCTAAAAAGTGCCATGACGACATTAATGAAGGAGGTGGGCTGTGATTATTTATGATGCTTTGACATCAACACCAAAAAAGTTGCAGCGTGACGGAAATCAGGTCATGATTACTGACCTCGAGGATACAGGGAAGGATGCCAAAGCCTCGTTAAATACCGCAACCCGCTTAGTGTTAAGTCCTGGTTGGATTGATATTCAGATCAATGGCTTTATGGGTGTTGACTTTAATCAACCTGTGAGCACGGCGGATCTGCTACAAGCTGTTGAGGCACTTGCAGCCGTAGGTGTAACACGGTTTTTGCCTACGGTCATTACTCATACACCCGCGCATATGGAAGCTTGCTTGCAGGCTATTGCTCGAGCTACCCAAGAAAGTGAGCGGATTGCCCAAGCTGTTGTAGGGATTCACCTCGAGGGTCCCTTTTTGAGTGCGCAAGATGGTGCTAGGGGCGCACATCCACGTGAGGCAATTCGGCCACCTGACCTAGCCCTTTTTGAGAGGCTACAAGAAGCTAGTGGTCAGTTGGTTCGTTTGTTAACACTCTCTCCTGAGTACGAAGAAGCAGCAGCATTTATTCACGAAATAACCAACCGAGGTGTTCGGGTTGCTATAGGTCATACGTCTGCAACACCCGAGCAAATTCAACAAGCCGTACAAGCTGGTGCCAGTTTATCAACCCACTTGGGAAACGGCATTCAAGCAACCTTAGCGCGTCATCCGAACATCCTTTGGGAACAGTTAGCACAAGACAAACTGTTTACCAGTGCTATATTCGACGGCTTTCACCTGCCGACGAGTACGCTCAAAGTCTTTCACAAAGTTAAAGGTACGCAACTGATTATGGTGAGTGACGCCGTCGCGCTAGCAGGTATGTCTCCAGGAGTTTACAAAGGGCAAATTGGCGGGCAAGTTGAACTTCACCCGAGTGGAAAATTAACTATGTACGGTAGCGAGTACTTAGCAGGTTCAGCAAGTTCACTACTAGCTGGTGTGAATACAGCCATTCATAATCTTGGCTGTACTTTGGCTGATGTCTTTACCATGGTTAGCACAACACCCCAACATTACTTAGGACTACCTGAACGCGCAGATTACGTTGTGATGGCATCTCATACTAATACGGGGCAATGGGAAATCGTTATGACGATAGTCGATGGTGAGATCGTCTATCAAAACCAGGATGTAGACACATAACGTATGTTATTAGCCCGCTTAAGATAATCGTCCAGCATCATTATTTTGATTTCTCCCGATGATTTTGTAGCCTAGTATGGTTATACACATGAAAAGCTTCAATACATGATTGAGTTGGTGTTGTCGACTTCAGGTTTAGTTGACGAATAGTGCTTAGATTGATTCTTAATAGCTTTAGGACTTAAGCGGTTGCCATTTAAGTTATATGAAGGACGCATCTATCAATATTGCTGAGGTACTAAGAGACATACCAACGAGATATATTCATCCTCAAAGGCGTAACTCCAAAATCCATAACATTCTAAACTGATAGACATGAACTACCTCAACGCAGGTGCAGGACAGACGGTCACAGGGAGTTGTCACTGGCTCGAGCTAGCAGGTACCCGCCTCCTCATTGACTGCGGCATGTTTCAAGGTCGGCAGCACGCCCACAACCGCGAACGTTTTCCGTTTAGTCCAAGCGAGCTAGATGCCGTCTTACTCACCCACGGGCACCTCGACCACATTGGGCGTTTACCCATGCTCATTAAAGCTGGCTATGACGGTCCCATTTACGCCACTCAGGCCACCACCGAAATTGCCCGCATCACCCTGCTAGATGCCGCCCGCTTACAACGTGAGGATTACAAGCGGAGCCTCCACAAAGCCCGCCGCGCTGGGCGCGAAGAGGACGTTCCTAAACCCTTGTTTGATGATGACGATGTCACCAAAACACTTGCTGCGATGCGGGTTGTTGCGTTTGAGGAGAGGCTCGAGCTAGCCCCCAACCTCCACGCGCTCTACCACCCAGCTGGTCATATTCTAGGCAGTGCTTTTATCGAACTCGACAGTTCCGATGGTCGCATTATCTTTTCCGGCGACCTGGGCAACCGCGAAAGCAGCTTGCAACAAGACGCTAGTCTGCCACCTGCGTGTGATGTTGTCGTGATCGAAACAACCTACGCCAACCGCACGCACCGCAGCACCCAAGCCACGATTAGCGAGTTTCGGGAGGTGATCAAAACCGCGCTAGCCCGGGGCGGCAACGTGATGATCCCTAGTTTTGCACTCGAGCGCACCCAAGTTATCCTCGCCCAACTTGATCAACTGAGCAAAGATGAAGACCTCAAGTTACAGATTTTTTTGGACTCGCCAATGGCAGCCAAAATGACCAACCTCTACCGTTCCTGTGCCAACGAGTTTGTGCCGTCTATAGTCAACGAGCTTGCAACTGGCGACGATCCCTTTGACCCCGACGGCCTCACCTACACGGTTAGTTCCTCAGAATCGCACAAAATTAATGACATCCATGAGGGTGCCATCATCATCGCAGGCTCTGGCATGATGACCGGCGGGCGCATTGTTCACCACCTCAAGCACAACATTTGGCGCGACAACGCTAGCCTTGTTGTGGTGGGTTACCAAGCTGAGGGCACGCTAGGCCGCAAATTGGTGGATAGCATGCACAGTGACGCACCCACGCGGGTGTTTTTACTGGGCGATGAAATTATTGTCCGCGCGAATGTTCACACACTAGGCGGCTTTTCTGCTCACGCCGATCAGGATGATTTGCTAGCGTGGTTGGCACCTGCTGAGGCGAGTAAAACCGTGCTGGTTCACGGCGAACTTTCGGTGATGAATGCGTTTAAGGGCGTACTCGAGGCTCGTGACCAACAGGTTCTGATGCCGTCACTGGGCGAGCAGCTTAACCTTTCATAGCAAGTATCTCCCCAAATGATGCTGCTACAGAACAGAAATAGCCTCAAGCGTAAGTAACTCGGCTAAATCATCCATCTGACTCGCATCCAATCGCCCCTTCTCCAAAACACCCACCGTATCCTGCACTTGCGCCAATGTCTTAAAGCCGGGGATGGGGACGATAGTATCACCGTAGCTGAGTAACCATGCAAGGGCTGCTTGTGGCAGGCTGTGACCTTTTTTAGTGAGGATGTTACGGATGCGCTCGAGCAGCACCAGTTGCTGCCCTTCACGACCATCTTGCAAGTTCCAGTCATGACGAAAGTCATCTGCTGGCATCACGGTGTTCGCAGTGTATTTCCCTGTGAGTAAGCCCATGGCTAACGGGCCGCGGGCAATACTTGTGACGCCCATACGCTCACAGACGTCTAACACCGACTGGGTACGCTCAAACAAATTCAAGTGATGCTGGATGGCGAGGCAGTTGTCACCCTCGGCAAATTGGGTGACTTTGTCAGCGTTGTTGCAACTCCAGCCGTAGCCGCCAATTTGCCCCTCGTCCACCAGCGTTTCCAGTAGGTCGCGCACGCGCAATGCCTCATCTAGCTCGAGGCTGGCAATATGGAGCTGATACAAATCAAGCCTATCAGTACCCAAGTTAGCTAAGCTTTGAGCAAGCATCTCGCGGATTGCCGCCGGGCGAATGTCTTCACCAACGATGATGCGACTCTCCGCTTGGCACCTGTAGCCAAACTTGCTGGCAAGTACAACCTCATCGCGCCGTCCAGCAATCGCCCGACCAATTAAGCGCTCGGCGTGTCCGCAACCGTAATTGTTGGACGTATCAAAAAAGGTGATGCCAGCATCCATCGCCCACTGCATCGCGCTAACGGCGTCATCGTCATCTACATAACCCCAACTGTGACCGCTGCCTGTTTCATCCAGCATGGCACCGCCAATAGCCCAACTCCCCAAGCCGATGGCACTGACCTCAATCCCTTTAGTTGGCGTACCAGCATCATCACGTCGTCCTAGCCAGCGTTTCACGCATTCGCCTCGAGTGCTTGTGCAGCTAGGGCGTCTTCATACCAGGCAATTTTACTTTCGATGCGCTCGAGCTGTATTTGCAGCGCCGCCATCTTGTCTTTGACAACATCGCGGTGGTCAGTAAGTAGGTCACAACGCTCCCGACCTGTGCCCGGCTGATAACACAGACTCACATAGCGCTTCAAGGCTTGAATGGGCATGCCACTTTCCCGCATACAACTTAAAAACTCAACCCAAGCAATATCTTGGTCGCTATAGCGGCGGTGTCCGTTGGGCAGGCGCTGAATATCCCGTAAGAGGCCTTCTTGTTCGTAGTAACGCAAGGTGGCGATGGTCACGCCGGCGGCATCTGCAGCTTCTTGAATCGTGTGCATATCTTGAGGCATGAGCTCATGCTAAAACCTCATGTGTACATGAGGTCAAGTCTTAAAACATTAGGGTCGAGGTTGATGAGCTTGACTTCGAGTGTACTCGAGCTTCTACACTGCTACCATGACCCACAAGAGCATCCGCCAAGCCGCTGAGGAACTCAACCTCAGCATTCACACGCTCCGCTATTACGAACGCATAGGGCTCATTTCACCCGTCACACGCGGAGACAACGGCCACCGCCACTACAGTAACGAAGACCTCTGCTGGCTCAGTTTTTTGACGTGCTTGCGCAATACAGGCATGTCTATTAGCATCATGAAAACGTTCATGGATTTAGCGCGTCAAGGTGATGGCACGTTAACTGCCAGAGCAGAGTTACTTAGTGACCACCGCGAGCAAGTTTGTGCGCATATTGCGCAGTTGCAAGCACAGCTCGAGCAAGTGGACACCAAAATTCATTGCTACCAACAGCAAGCCGCCGCATGAACACTCGCAATTTTGGACGCACGGGCGTCAAGGTAAGCCCGTTGTGCTTGGGCTGTATGAACTTTGGTGGGCGTACTGACGCGGCGACCTCTAAGCGGATGATTGCAAGGGCGCTCGAGGCCGGCATCAATTTTATAGATACCGCCAACGTCTACGGACATGATCCCGAGGATTTCAACATTGGGCGCGGGCGCAGCGAGCAGATTGTCGGTGACGCACTGCGCGAACTTGGCACACGCGAGCAGGTATTTCTGACCAGCAAAGCTCACTTTCCTATGGGTGATGACCCCAACGCGCAAGGTAACAGTCGCAAGCACATCATCAGTTCGTGTGAAGCCTCGCTCAAACGCTTACAAACTGACTACCTTGACCTCTTTCAACTGCACCACCCAAGTAACAACGTACCGATTGATGAAACCTTGCAAGCACTCGACGACCTTGTGCGACGCGGGCTTGTTAGATATATTGGCACCAGTTCGTTTGCAGCGTGGCAACTCATGGAAAGCCTTTGGTGTGCGAAAGACCTCAAGCTCAACCGGGTTGTTAGCGAGCAACCTGCGTATAACTTACTTGACCGCCGCATTGAACGCGAACTTGTGCCGATGGCGCAAACTTACGGGCTTGCCATCATTCCGTGGTCGCCGCTAGCTGGGGGCTTTTTAACCGGGAAATATCAACCAAATCAAGAACTGCCTAGTGATTCACGCTTTGCCCGCTTTTGGAAAGGCTTGGAGACACGGCATTTTAACGAGGCTGCACTCAACGTGCTTGCTACCCTCACCAACCTCAGTGACAAAAAAGGCTGTACGCCAGCTCAACTGGCGACGGCTTGGGTCATGCAGCAAGCGGGCATCACCAGTGTGATTATGGGACCGCGTACCGAGGCGCACCTGGAGAGTTATTTGGGGTCGCTCGAGCTAACCCTCACCCCAGATGACCTAGCTCAGCTCGATGCCGCCGCCCCAGACGGACGTGCCAGTGTCCCCTACTACGGTTCCGACGGCATGATGTGGCGCACCTGGGGACCCCATCAACACCGCTGGTAAAAGCTTACTCTGCGCTATCACTGTCTACATAGTTGTTTGATTTTGGCGCAACATAATGCGTCTGTACAACAGCACTACAACCACCATGACCGAGCCAACTATAAACGGGGGATGGCTTCGCTAACACTAACTTGCCTAAACACATGCGAGTAAACTGCACCTACCGTAAGCCCTAAAATAAGTAAGCCACCACCATAAATCAACTGGTTGCGCCAAAAGGCAAGAATAAGACATAGTGCTGCAATGATTTCAATCGTGCCAGTTAAGCGCATAAACCAGTCAGCATAGCCAAAACTCTCAAAAGCAGTGACCATATCAGCCGCGCCGATCACTTTCATCGCACCGAAAAAAAGAAAGACGGCAATTAACAACACGTGTAAGATGAGTTTGATAATTTTCATAAAGTACTATCCTTTCTGGTTAAGTTGATAGACTTGGCTCGAGCATCTCTAAACACAAACGTCGAGATAGAGATAAATCAATGAGCTATTGTGATGACAGCAACTGCGTGCTCGAGTGCTTGTAGCGTGTTTGACGGATAAGTTGCAGCAGACTTACTAAGTGGCTAAAGATAACAATCGGCACAATCACGGAGGGCAACCACACAAAGGGAAACGCATTGACTGCAATATTTGGCTGTGCAAAGGCAAATTGCTGAAAACTCACGGGCAACGACAACACAGCACGAACCAAAATATTAGCTAGCAAAAGAATCATTAAACTATTCCAAATCAGCAGTACACGGCGCTGGGTTTGGCTGTACGTGTACGCATCTTGAAACCCCAACCAGACAACAAATGGCGCGCTAAGTCCGGCCAAAATGTCAATGTTGCCGCCTTCAAACGTCATGAGCCTTGGTACATAGCCTTCGTGGTAGAGCCACCACAAAATAAGCTCCACTGGAATACGCACGATGTGAAGCGCGGTGAGATGTCGTAAGGGTAAGCGCATCAACACCTTACGACTAGGGAGTGCAACAAGAAGTATCAACGTGAGGAGGGACGGGGAAACAACCAAGAAAAAGCGGGGTGGCGTAGCAGCAAACGCAAAATAAAATCTTCTAGCGGCTAGCAAACCTTGAACTAACATGAGAATGCCCAGTAAACTTGCCGTCATCACTATGCCAAGGCGCGAGAGTCTTAAGCTGAGGCTGTAAAGTAACCAGCCTATGCACACTAAGGTTGTGACAATAAAACTGAACGGTAAAAGAAAGGGTAGCTCGAGCATCACATCACCTCCACTTAATTGATGACCGTAACGGCGTTGTTGACGTAGCTGGAGTTGTCAATTTGCTCGAGCAAAAACCTCGCTAAATCTGCCCTGCTCAAACTACTCATAAACTTGGTAGGTAGATCAGGCGCAGCTTGCACGCTCCCCTTAGGCTTGTCGTCTGTGAGGCGAGCCGGGCGCACGAGCGTCCACCGAACATCACTTGCTTGGGTGATGTCTTCTTGCCGTTGTGCTTCGTCCAACCGTTCTTTACCGATAATTTTCGGGACCAAAAAGCGCGACAAAAAATCCATACGCGGCTTGGTTTCCTCAATGCCAATCGTAGAGACTGCAATGTAGCGCGTCACGCCATGAGTTTGCATCAAGCTCAAAATATTGCGTGTACCGTCCGAACAAACTGTGCCCACAGGTTCACCGTCTGCTGTGCCAAGGGCGCTGATGACCACATCTTGACCGGGAATGGCGCGTTCTAGCGTGGCGGGGTCAAGGACATCCCCCTGAACGACATTGACATTTGAAAACGTTGATAACTTACTTGGCGTGCGGGCAAATGCTGTGACAGTGTGACCTTGCTCGAGGGCTTGCCTAATTAGTTCCTGACCCGTTTTGCCAGTTGAGCCGATGATGAGTACTTTCATGATGTCTCCTTTTTGAGGTGATCTATTTGTAAGTAAATGTGCGACGTGGTTGGTCTTTAGCCATCAAATAAATGAGGTCGTAGACATATGCGTGATGGTATTGCTAGCTGTCGAGTGTGGGATAACCTGAACTTCAGGAAATATGAGGCCGAGCTGCCATCAAGTCGAGTTTCCATCAATATGTGATGTCGTCAGTATGTGTACCCAATGTGCTGATGACAGCCTCAACCTTTACCTAGGATTTACTTCAAAACGCTGGGTCACTCCAACACGCGCCGCAACATGGCAACTTGTCCCACGTGATAGGCTTCGTGCGCTGCTAAAAAGGTAATAACCTCGCTAACTTTGCCAGCAGGTGTGTCAATGTCTAAGGTGGCATCATCTGCACTGGCTAAAAAGCTCATGAGTGCATCCTTACTACTTTCTAGGTCACTTAGAAGTTTGTCCCAAGCTAGTGCCTCGTCTGCTTGCAAGGGTTCTGGATCGCGTAACCAGCGCTGCAGGTGTTCGGGTTGCCAAAGGGTGTCACTACCTGTAAACATAAGTGGTGCTTGCCGTGTGGCAATGATATGGCTGAGTAGCCATGTGGCACTATTGCCCCCGTGTGGATGCTGGGTCGCGTTACTTGCATTGAAACCCTCGAGGGCCGTTTGTAAGTAGCCGTCGCTTATTCCGTATTGCATTTGAATGGTTGGAATGTGCATGGTGGTATCTCCTTTGATACATAAATAAGTTGATGCATGAGTAAGACGTGGGTTGACGAGCATGAGGACGGTTCGTAAGTTAGGCTGAGGTTGGCATTTCACATGTATATACATATAATTTTGGAATGACGTTCTGGACGGTGGATTCGGTGACTTTATGACGGGTTTAGAATGCGTAGAGTTTGGTAGGTGTTGGGTGGCTCAGTGCGTGGATCAGAGTTTATATGTATATGCATGTATTTGCCAAAAACAAGTCTCGAGAGATTATTAGCTTTCGTTCTCCAAAGGCTCATCTAGCGCGATAAGCTCATCAACAAGGGCGAGAAGTTGGCTGGCTTTGTCGTGACCTAGATTGTCCCAGAGTTGTTTCTGAGCAGCGAGCCAGAGCGGATAAGCAGCATTTCGGGCGCTACTTCCTTCAGGTGTGAGCGACACGAGCCGAGTACGTTTGTCGTTGCCGGGTAAAACTTTGATGTAGCCTGCTTTTTTAAGCACGTTGACATTGCGCGTGACCGTTGTTTGATCCATGACCAAAAACTCGCTCAAGTCGTTGATGGTAATTTCGCCGTGCCCCATAATTGCAGAGAGCATTGTAAATTGCGTGGGGCGAAGTCCTGAAGCTTTCATAGCCTCGGTATAAAACGCGGTCAAGACACGGCTAGCTTTTCTAAGGCTCCCATTCAAACAGTATTTAGGACTCTTGACGCTGAGTGCAGCGATCCTGTGCCTCCTTCCGTTAGATGCATATACATATATTGAAGCATGGGCTACAATTTGTCAAGGCCTTTATAAGTTTAGCTGCTTTTAGAGGACTTATCAGCAAGACATTAGTGTCGTCCAGAAGGTGACATCTATCAAGTAGGGAGTGATTTCAAGGTCGAGATGAGATCATCAAAATCTAGTTGTTGGTTGTTTTTTGAAAATGAAGACATCAGCTTATACCAAAGGTTTGACCAATGCATCAACGGCATGCTTGGTAGCTATGAAAATGCTTGTTACTGCCTTGAGTAAACAGCTCAGTTAGCACAGCAACGGTCTCCAAAACCGTAGGTCTTGGGTTCAAATGAGATACACCTGAAGGTCACTTTCCTCGAGCCACCTCAAGCAAAACAGGCTGATGACATCATCACCAACCTGTTCATTCACATGTGTTTCATTATGCTGTGTGAGCATCAACTATGCTGTCGGATTAAAGCTTTGCTCAACCGAGTAAGCTTATATCTGCGGTAAAACCTCGGTATAAAACCCAAATACACTAATTCCAACCAGCAAGATGCCAGAAATGCGCGTTAGCAAGGTGTAGTTTTTGGTGAGCCAGCCTGTCGCACGGCGCTGCAGAGGCATGGCAGCAAGTGGTAAGAGTACCAGCGGCCAGCCAAAGCCAATGCCAAACATAATGAAACTAAGCAGTTCGGTTGCCAGTTGGGAGGCGCTGCCTGCGCCTAGCAAAAACGCAGTTACGATGATTGGCCCTGTGCAGGGTAAGGTCATAGGCGCGAGCAACAGCCCGTAAACGTAGGCAGTTGCAAACGGGTTTTTGAGGGCGGGTACTGACATGCTGGTAAAGCGCGCAAAGGGGTTAATGCCAACTAGCATGAGGATGCCGAGGATGAGTACCAAAATGTAAATGGTGGGTAACAGTGCGGGGAGTACTGTCTCAAACGAGCGCTGCAAGGCGTAGAGCAAAAAGCCAATGGCGACCATCATGGTGAGGATGCCCGCAAGCACAATAGCACCTAGCCACAAGCTGTTACGGTTTTTGGAAACCGTACCTGCGTTTCCTGCTAAAAAGGCGATGAGTCCGGGGTAAAGCGGCAGAATGCACACGTTGCTTAGAATGGCTGCGTTCCCCAAGAGGAACATCTCGAGCATGGCTAGAGACCAAGTTGCTCGAGCAGTGCCCCAGCAGGTTCAATGCCCGTAATGACATCTGAAACCGTGCCATCAGGATACATAATCACGTGGGGGGTTGAGGGTGGCACGGTGATGGTGCGTCCAAAGTCGTCCACTAGCGAGCGCAGCATGTCTGGTGTGGCCACCGCAAAGTGCCAATCAAAGCCATTGGTTTCGGTGTAGCTACGTAGCGAGTCTTCTGCTAAATTGGTTTCCACACTGATGGCCACAAACACAATGTCTTCATTACCTTGGGCATCAAGTTGGGCTTTGGCGTTGGCGACGTTCGCCAGTTGTCGGCGGCAGTTGGTACACCAGGTGGCCATAGTCTCTACAAACACGGTTTTGCCCTCAAAGTCTGCCAAGCTAAACGTTTCGCCCGTGCGCACATCGGTCAGTTGCTCGGTTTGCCACGTTGCTTGGGCAAAACTTGGTGTCATTGCAACGAGGCTTAACAGCATCAACATTAAACGAACTTTCATTACAGACCTCCAAAGGTCAGCGCAGCATGCATGTACGTAGCGCGCTAGGGTATGTGACTATCTTTCCAAAGAAGGATAGCGACAAGACTCACAGGCGTCGTGTTTACTATTTGACGTAACAAAGAAGTCATGAAGAAAGCATCATCTGTGTTTTTTGGATGCCTCGAACTGATACATCACACTGATGTATTCAACTGATGCATCAAACCAAAGCACAAATTTTATTGAGGTGTAAGCTGCCAAGCTAGGTCAAACGGGAACTCGAGCGCGTC
>JBCCOX010000074.1:0-12498 GCA_039025155.1 Deinococcota bacterium
AACAGGTTTGTGGCTGGTGAGGCCTTGGCAGATGGTCTGACAGCAGTTGCAAGGCTCGAGCAACAAGGTTTGCACGGCATCCTCGACCCGCTGGGCGAATTTGTCGATAATTCCGAAGGCGTCGAGCAGATTATGCAGGGCATTTTGCAGATGCTCGAGACGTTGGGCGCGAGGGACCTCCGCGAAAAATACGTAAGTGTGAAACCCACCCAGTTTGGGCTGGCCATCAGCCGCGACTTAGGTCATGCCAACGCCAAACGCATCGCTGAAAAAGCCAAAGACCTAAATATTCGCATTTGTCTGGATATGGAAAATTCACCCTATGTAGATGACACGCTGTACATCTTCAAAAACCTCTACGAAGACGGCTTTCACAACATCTCCACAGTGCTGCAAAGCTACTTGTACCGCACAATGGTCGATCTACAAGACCTACTCACGCTTTCTCCCAAACCCTTTTTGCGTCTTGTCAAAGGTGCTTACAAAGAACCTGAGGAAGTTGCCTTTCAAGACAAAGCCAAAGTCGACCAAAACTACCGCGAGATGATTTTTACGGCGCTCGAGGCTAGTGCGCCCATCGGTCTGGCTAGTCATGACGAGCGCATCATCGGCGAAGTTGAAGCCTTCCTGCGCGGCGTCAGCAGCCACACCGCAGATGCACCTTATATAGAGTTTCAACTTTTGTATGGCGTTAAGTTAGCCCTCCAGCAGCGCTTACTGGCTGCCGGACACAAAGTTTTTATCTACGTGCCCTACGGACCAGATTGGTACGGCTACTTTAGCCGCCGCCTCGCTGAGCGCCCAGCCAATTTGTTGTTTATTGTGCGCGGGCTGTTTTCTTAACTATCTAAATCATGCCCGATGATGACGTAAATGCCTCACCTTTGAACCATGCTACAGCAGAGACAACATCACACCATGCTGAAGTAAAGCCTAAATATGGCGCGATGTTTCACTGTACGGTGGATCGGCTCGAGCCCACCCCAGCAGGGCCGCTAGCTCTACTTGAACTCCCTTCCGGTGAGGTTGTTCCTGTGCCAGCCGTATTGCTTCCAGAAGGGCTCAAAGCAGGTGATGTCCTTGCCATTCAGCACACCTCACAAGCTGTGGTCATCCGTCAAGATACGATAGAAGCCGGCCGCAGGCACGAACGCCTTTCCCGTTTGCGCGCCCAAATTGCTGCCCGCAGTCAGGATGATGGTGGCGACCTCGAGCTATAACCTCATCTTAAACACACTTCTACGATGTCATTCTCCCTTTCTCCCCTTCACCTAACCATGCCACCACAAACTAATACCTCGGTTCATCTTTAAACCCCACCCAATGCCCCTTCACGTTAATTCTTTAGGAGAACCTTCATGAAACGTCTGCGCAAACGCGCTACAACCTGGCTAAGCGCGCTCGTCGTCCTAGCAGGTGGCGCGTGGGGCTACTTTTCAGCAGACGGTCCCGGCGCGCAGATTGTCTTTTTGGACATTGGTCAGGGGGATGCTACGTTTATTCGCTCACCAGAAGGGCGCACGGCACTTATTGATGGTGGGCGCGGTCAGCGGCGACTGCTCGACTTGCTTGAAGAACTTGGGCTCGAGCCTAACGTCGACACCATCGACCTGGTGATTGCTAGCCACGCAGATTTTGACCACATCGGCGGGCTAGTGGGTGCTGCAGAAGAATTTCCGCCGCGCAATTTTATGGACAATACGGTCGTTCATGACACCCTTGCTTATGAAAACTTGCTGGTAGCAGTTGATGAAGCTGGCTCGAGGCTATTAGAACCCACCCGCCGCAACATCAACTTGGGCTCGTTGCGGTTAGAGATTTTGCCGCCACCCCTCACCACGAGTGACCAAAACACTAATAGCATTGGCGTGGTGGTACATCACGGCAGTTTTACGGTGTTCATTGCTGGAGATGCCACCCACAGCACCCAAACTTACTGGCGTGCCACCTACCCCAACGCCCTAACAAGTATTGAGGTTTACCGTTCAGCACACCACGGTTCAGATACAGGGGATTCCCTTGAATTTTTGCAGTTTGTTGACCCGGAGGTGGTTGTGGTGAGCGTTGGTGAGGGCAATCCTTACGGTCACCCAGAACCTGCCGCACTGGCGAGTTACAACGCCGTCACCGATCAGGTGTTGCGCACAGATGAGGTCAGTCACGTTGCTGTTGGCAGCGCAGGCAACGGTCAATTTGGCTATGATTTAGCAACAGGGCAGCTCGAGGTCACCCCAACTGTTAATGTAATTGCCGTTGTTGAAAATGTGCTTTCAGCCTTCCGTTAAGGTGATGTTTGAGCTTACCTACATCTATAAAGTTGTAGGCATCTAATCTTGAATGTTTCAAAACATTAGCATCTTTTAGCAAACATCCTTTAAGTGTAGATGATGCCTTTTGGATGCCGCATCCCAAGTTGCATTTATATTTTCAACGACCATAATGTAGTGGGTTTAATAAGAAATATACTTCAGCGCAACTTCGCATGGACATATGCACCTGATGACACAACGTTGACAGACGTATAATCTTCTTACATCACTTGCTGGGCTCGAGCCATCAACAATCACGTCATCACCTCTACGTTTTGTGTTTTTATACGTTGTTTCAAGTGTTGAGGCACACGCTATCAGCTCCGTCATATCTTGTTGACTCGTCTCGTTTCAAATATCAAGCCCTTCACCAGACGCTCACCGCTTTCTTTAGACATCCCGATTCTAGACACCCTGAAAGGACGCTAAGGTTTTGTCAAAAGACACTAAGGCTTTATCAAAAAAGGCTTCGTCAAAAGAGACCTCATCAAAAGAGACCTCATCAAAAAAATACAAATACGCCGACGAACTGGTCAAATTGCAAGAAGAACTCGTCAAAATGCAACAGTGGATTGTCCAAGAAGGCCTCAAAGTGGTGGTTGTCTTTGAAGGGCGTGACGCTGCCGGTAAAGGTGGCGCCATCAAACGTATTTCCCAACCGCTTAACCCACGGGTGTGCCGCATTGTGGCGCTAGGTAAACCCACCGAGCGCGAAAAAACTCAGTGGTACTTTCAACGCTATGTGCCACATCTACCTGCCGCTGGCGAGATGGTGCTGTTTGATCGCAGTTGGTACAACCGCGCCGGCGTGGAGCGGGTGATGGGCTTTTGTAACGACCAAGAATACCGCGAATTTTTGCGCACCTGCCCAGAATTTGAGCGCATGTTGGTGCGTAGCGGCATTATTCTGATTAAATATTGGTTTTCGGTGAGCGATGAAGAACAAGCCAAACGCTTTCAGTCGCGCATTGACACGCCTAGCAAACGCTGGAAAATTAGCCCGATGGACCTAGAGTCGCGCAAGCGCTGGCTCGAGTACTCCAAAGCCAAAGACACCATGTTTGACCACACCGACATCAAACAAGCGCCGTGGTGGGTCGTTGACGGCAACGACAAAAAACGCGCGCGCCTCAACTGTATTTCACACTTGCTCAGCAGCATTCCGTATCAGGACATTGAATACGAAAAAATCACGCTTCCCAAGTTGCAAGCTAAAAAAGGCTACATCCGCCCGCCCATAGAAGACCAGACCTTTGTCCCTGAGCGGTATTAAAGATGCTGACATCAGAAAGCATCACGGGGTTGATAGGTCACTCACTACAACGTCCTACTGATAGTATTCTCAACACTATCAAAAATGATGTCAATATCTTCATCAACTTGAGATGGCAAGGCAACCTGTAGCCGATGTTTGTGAAGCTGTTAGATAATGTTAGGCAAACAAATCTGACGACAAATAACGATCGCCCCGGTCGCAGATGATGCAAACGATTAAACCTGTCTCGAGCGTTTGGGCAAGCTTGTGGGCTGCTGTAGCTGAGCCGCCGCTACTCATACCGGCAAAGATGCCTTCATCTGTAGCTAAGCGGCGGGCCATGTCGGTTGCCTCGGCTTGACTTACGTCGATGATGGCATCGACCCGATTGGGTTCATAGATTGCAGGTAAGTAGTCAGGTGACCAACGGCGAATCCCGGGGATGCTCGAGCCCTCAGTCGGTTGTACGCCCACAATCTGCACCTCTGGTGATTGCTCTTTTAAATAACGTGATGTGCCCATAATTGTGCCTGTTGTCCCCATTGACGACACAAAGTGAGTCAGCCCTCCACCTGTATCTCGCCAGATTTCGGGGCCTGTTGTCCGGTAGTGGGCCAAATAATTGTCAGGATTGGCAAACTGATTGAGCATGACAAAGCCGCCACTGGCAACTTTCTCCCGCGCGTAGTCAATCGAGCCTTCAATAGTTTGCTCGGCTGGGGTAAGGGTGACGGTTGCACCGTAGGCACGCATAGTTTTGACACGCTCTGCCGTGGAGTTTTCGGGCATGACCAGCTCAATCTCGAGCCCTTTACTGCGGGCAATCATGGCTAAGGCGATGCCCGTGTTGCCACTGGTAGCCTCAATTAACTTTGTTCCCGGAGCTAACTCGCCGCGCGCTTGTGCGCCTTCAATCATGCTTAGCGCGGCCCGGTCTTTTACGCTGCCACCCGGGTTGTGTCCCTCGAGCTTGCCGTAAATATGGACCTGCTCTGTGCTTAGGGTATTCAGCCGTATAAGCGGCGTGTTACCTACCAATGCGCTTAGCGAGCTGTGTAAATGAGGCGTTGTGGAGGATGTGTTCCCCACTTACACCACCGCCTCACGCATGTGGCTACCTGCTTCGTAGTAGACCCGCGACCCAGCAGGCACACTGTGGGTTAGCCAGACACTACCACCAATCATGCTGCCTGTACCAATCACGGTGTTGCCGCCTAAAATGGTAGCACCCGCATAAATCACCACATCATCTTCAAGGGTTGGGTGGCGCTTACTACCCGCGAGGTCTTTGGAAACACTTAACGCACCCAAAGTCACACCTTGATAAAGCTTGACATGACTACCTACAACAGTCGTTTCACCAATAACAATGCCCGTGCCGTGGTCAATGCAAAAGTGACTGCCAATGCGCGCGCCGGGGTGAATATCAATGCCGGTTTTACTGTGGGCGTGTTCGGTAATCAGCCGGGGTAGAAGGGGTACTTGCTGCTGCCACAACACGTGGGCCATGCGGTACATGGCGGTGGCATAAAAGCCGGGATAAGCGCGAATAACCTCGTATAAGCTGGTTGCGGCGGGATCGCCTGCCAGCATGGCCTGAGCGTCCTGCAAAAGATGATGATAGATGTTGGGTACGCAGCGCATAAACGCTGCGGCGACGGTTTGCGGTGCGTCAACTAATTTCCCAGATAAAGGTGATAAAACTCGTACCAAACTAGCCTCGAGCTGGGCAAATTCAGCTTCCAAACACGCAAGCGAGCCAATGCACTCATTGGTTTGCTCAGGAAACAGCGCGTGTAGTAAACGCTCTGCAAAATCACACACCTGTGCTGACGGTGGGTAGCGGTCAACTGTTTGGTGGTGGTGGTAGAGTTGCTCGAGAAACTCGCGCGTGAGCGTGTTTGTCTCAGCTTGGTTTAGTGCTTGGTTTAGTGCTGGGGGTAAGCCGTCATCCATACGCCAATTATAAGGTGAGACGTTTTACAAATCAGTGCTGCCATGACGGATGCTTGAGCGCGCCTTTGACCAAAAACATTAGGCCCGCTTTAAGCACAACAATAGGCACATGAGCTTACACCTTCACTAGGTATGATGACATCATCTTGAACGAATGAAAGCGAGATGTCTATGACAACCGTTGTTGTAACTGGCTCGAGCGGCAAAGCTGGCCGAGCTATTGTCCGTGATTTGGCAGCCGATTATGAACTTATTGCGGTGGATATGCTTCCCGCCCCCAGCGGCCAAGCTGGTAACTACTGCAAAGCAGACCTAACCGACTTAGGGCAGTGCTACGACCTACTACAAGGTGCGGATATGCTCGTTCACATGGCGAACATTCCTGCGCCGGGACTTGTGAGCCGCGAGCGCACGTTCAACAACAACATCAGCATGAATTACAATATGTTTCAAGCCGCCTGTGATTTGGGGCTGAAGCGCGTTGTCTGGGCATCTTCTGAAACTACCCTCGGCTTACCCTTTGAAATACCGCCCAAATACGCTCCTGTTGATGAAGCACACTTCCCCTTACCTGAATCGTCTTATGCGCTGTCTAAAGTATTAACAGAGCAGATGGCTGAGCAGTTTCACCGTTGGAGCGGCATCCCGTTTATTGGTCTGCGCTTTTCAAATATTTTAAATGAGGAGGTTTACAAGACTTTCCCCACAAGTTGCTGGCCAGACGCGCACGCACGGAAGTGGAACCTGTGGGGCTACATTGATGAACGTGATGTTGCCCAAGCTTGTCGCAAGAGTCTAACAGCAGATGTTGACAGCGCTGAAAACGTCATCATCGCAGCCAATGACACGGTGATGAACCGTCCGTCTCGAGACTTGATGGCGGAGGTCTTCCCCAGTGTCCCAGTTGCTGATCACCTACCTGAATACGGCACGCTTCTGTCTAATCAACAGGCCAAAGCTTTGTTAGGTTTTGATCCTCAAGTTTCATGGCGCGACACGCTAGATTAACCTGTACTACAACACTTTAAGAAGCTATAATTTTTTAAATAGATACTCTTTAAGTTTGCATTTGACGGTTAATATGGCTTTGAAAGTGTGAGATCATAAAAATTACTGTACATGACAATGTGCTAACAATCAGCAATACACTTTGGTGTCTTGTTGGCGCAGTGTAGGATGGTCTGGTATTTGCTCTCGCAATCAACTCATGCCAGACCATCCAAAGTGATTCAATCTAACTAGTGTTAGGAGAGGTGTGTTCTAAAAAACTCAACCATCTCTACAACTGTTGCGTCAAGTACATTAGGGTCATCATAATATTGAAAGTGTGCTGTTTCACCTTCCCACAAAAGCTGCTTTTCAGTGCTCTTGACTGTATCAAAGTGCCGCTTGGCCGTATTGGGCAAAAAGCTGTTATCACTGTGAATCATAAGGTAAGGTTTATCCAGTTGTGTCATCGCACTAAGAGACTCATACGTCAATAAATCTGCATCACTCATCACAGCATAGCGATTTTCCCAGATACCTTTCTGTGCCCATGCAGAATACCAGTTCCAAACAAATTCTCCTGGCATGCCAACATCTGTACGCTCAGGATCAACTGCAGGTACATAATCGATCTCACCATGCTGTAAATACTTAGTTTTGGCTTCCCAACCTTTAGCAAGGCGGCTTTCGCGACTTTCTTCACCTAACCACTCCAAATCACCTATGTAATCACGATAGTGCCCTGCGACAGTACTAACAACTTTGATGCGTGTATCATTGGCTGCGGCTCGCACCATCTCAGAACTACCCTGACAAACAGCCATACCAATGAGCTGGGTTGCATCGATACCTTCACGCTGACTGAGATAATCTAGGGAAGCTTTGACATCAGCTATTTTAGCCAAAGGATGCTCCCAACGTCGCTCTGCTCCAGTACTTTCACCGTGATAGCGAGGATCAAAAACAAGTGATGCAAAACCATGTTGGGCAAAACGCTTCGCATACTCGGTAGGTGCCTGTTCTTTAACAAAGGTCATCGGCCCAAGAATAGTAACTGCCGGCACAGGTTTATCCAAATTTTCCGGAAGAAATAAATTTCCTGATAGAGTTTCACCTGAACTCGTAAACTTTATGGCTTCCATTTTCACGATTCTTGTTTCTCCTTATATAAAGATATAGTTCTACTGGCAATACCTTATTTGACTTGTAATGCCGTCCATTAGTTGTCAGTACGCAAATCATAACGGTATGAAATTTAAGACTTGTTGACGGATACATCAATCAAGAACATGTCCAGGTACAGAAGTATCACCAGCACTGTGCTTGGCTTCAAATGTGATACCAGAAAAACGCCAGCCCGCTTCCGTGCGTACTAGCGGTAGGGTATATACACCCCACACTTCCCAAAACCCTGATCCTGCTGGCTCGAGTAGACGATTGTACGCATAACCTTGTGCTGTGACCAAGCCACTATCGCCTTCCAGCACAATCTGATGATTGCTCGTCATGTGATGGCTTTCTTTTTGAGCATGTAGGCCTTGTGTCCAGCCTGCAACAAGATTATCTGCAGGAATTCGCCCGGGGGTTGCACCAAGGCTGCTAAAATCCACTTCAATCTCATCAATAAACACTGCACGTACAGCGTCCCACGCTTTAGCATCAGTAGCGATAAAAAGCGTGTTAACTAAGTCTTCAACTGTACTGTAATCATCATTACTGCTTTGACCTAAACTATTGCCCGTAAACATCAGCAAACCTGTAAGCATAACGAGAAAATGCTTCACTTAATCCCTTTCTATTTCAACATAGTTTAAAGTTTGAGAATAACTCTACTTGGCGTAACCACGCCCCATAACGCTAAACACGAAGGATAGACTTGCCTTAGATAGAGTTATTATTGTCTTGAGTAAATGTGTTGCTTTGCTAGCATAAGCTTCACAGACAGTAGTTTAGCTGGAGACTCATCCCGGCTACTGTAGAACATATCGTGTAAATTCTTGTCCTTTAGGTGGTTAGCTAGCTTAGTTAGCGCTGCCTTACTACAGCACGATAGGCAGCAGGAGACAAATACTCAAACCGTTTAAAAACTTGGGTTAAGTGACTACGATCATGAAATCCTAATTGACTAGCTACTTGACGTGTAGACTTTCCCTGGCGCAATAAAAACTTAGCCTTGTGCAGGCGCAGCGCAGTGAGGTACTCATGTGGACTCACACCAAGCTCGGCTTTAAACACACGTTGTACGTACCACGGACTCAATTGGCAGTGTTGAGCAATAAGTTTCAGACTAATATTCTGTGAAACATGGCTGTGTAAATAATCTTTGACTGAGCTTACTATGCGGTGTTCTTGTCCAAGTTTTGGTACGTGTAGAGGCTTTTCAGCACAGTAAAAAATGTAGGCACTTACCAACTTGAGTAAGCTTTCATCACGCTCAAGCGTAGCACCTTGAAGTGTCTTGAGGGAATCTAGTAAAAGTCTACTAAGACGCCAATTAGCGTGATCTGCAGGCACCATTTGAGGAAACACAGAGACTCGATCTTGCTCTAGCACAGTACGAACATAGTGACTAAATGCTTCTGGTTCAAAGCATAAAGAAATATAGGACAAGCGTCCTAACGAGATAGGATGCGCCTCGAGCACCTCACCTGGTTGATAAACACTTGTACTTGGGCCTGTTACTAGGTACTCACCACGATAAAAATTAGTTCTTTGCCCAACCAGACGCACCCCAAAATTATAGTTTAGTAAATATTTTTTAGGGTAGCTTTGATTCTTTGTATTAACAATGCTAAGGGTAACGCCGCTAAGGTCTGACCACACCCACTCCCGTAAAAGCGTCATAGCCCCCCTAGCTTAAGGTTCAACTGCCGACGACACACGCGACGAGACAAGAGCGTAATTACCCACTACACCTACTTCTTCACTCGTAATTGCAATAATGAGCCGATCCGCAGGCAACGGTCCCGCTAGGACAAGTTCGGCGTGATTGTCACCAGACGTATTGTCGAGGCTGTTCTCGAGCGCGCGCCAACGTTCGTCTAGCGCATACAGCACAGGTTCAAAGTCAGTACTGGTAAGCGTAATGCGTAAGGTACTGCCCTCACCTAAATCGCTTACGTCCATCACCACGTAGTCACTAAAGCTGCCGGGACGGGTGCTGCTGGTGCTGTCATTAGCTGTCAAGCTTCCCTCGAGGCTTGCGCCACGGCGTAATTCGGGCAGGTCAGTGGCGTTTACAAGGAGGGTTCTCGAGCGCCTCATATCATCACCTATGACTGTGAGCGTGGCACGGTACAAGCCTACCTCTGCATAGCGGTAGGTTACGTTGTGAAGCCCCTCGCAAGGTCGTTGGGTGATGTCATCTTCACCATCACCGTTAGCGTCCAGCGTGCAGATAAGCAGCCTATCGCGGCCACTTTCAACCTGCCAACTGAATCGAATATCATCTTCTAAGATAGCCTGGTCAGGGAAGTTTGCTGACGCCTGAAAATCACGTATCAAGGCAACTTGGCCATTATCTTGCTGTGGGTTTAAGGTGCTTGTGTTGGCAAAGTTGATGCCTTGAACGCGCGTCCTGTCTGCAATATCAACAAGCTGACGTACCGACGTTTCACGGGCGTTGTCATAAATCCAATCAGCTAAGGCAGGCACATTGGCATATACGCCGGGCAAGCCAGCAAAGCCGCAACCTACCCCCCAGCTCGAGATACCCAGTTGAACCCAGCCCGTACCAGCAGGGTTACGCACCAGCAAAGGCCCACCGCTATCCCCTTGGCAGGCGTCCACATTGCCACTAAGCCGCCCAGCACAGCGCTGGGTGTCCACGTTATCAATATCCTCATAGATACTTGGTGCATTGTCTTGATACAACTGCAAACAATCTTCACGCGCCATCAGCGGCACATCAACTTCGTGCAGCACATCTGGTAGTGAGCCTCCACCACTGCTAAGGTCACCCCAACCAACCACGTAGGCATGACTGACTGATGGTGCTGCTGATGCTAGCGGTACGGTAGGTAAGGTAACAGGTTCCGCAAGAGAAACCAACGCTACATCAAACCCGCTGCGTTCTTGTTGGTAACGCGGGTGAATGATGACTTGGTCAAACGGAATGATGATGCCCTGGTCGTCATCTGGGTTTTGCCGCAAGTGAACACTGCCTAGATAGGCCACTTCGTCTTCTCTCGGTGCGCAGTGGGCAGCAGTGAGGAGCCAGCTCGAGCTAATCAAGCTTGCCCCACAGTAGTGTTCAAAACCACCCTCAGCCCGCTCAAACTGCAACGACACCATAAATGGATAGTCCCCTTGTTGCAAGCTGCCACCACCAACAACTTTGTTAGCTTGGGCAGCTATATCTGTTTGAGAACCATCTGCTACGACACTGCGCCAGCCAAACGGCAACTTTTGGGTGATGGTGTACGTTGCTAGCGCGTCCAAGCCCGTGAATTGATAGCGTCCAGCACTGTCCGTAAGGGTACTAAACTCTACTTCACTAGCATCGCGGATGCCGTTGTCATTGGCATCTACAAAGGCAACGACCTCCACCTCAGCTAAGCCAGATTCACCGTCATCACGTACCTCATTTTGGTTGATGTCGTCAAAAACTAGGCCTTCCACAACAGCTTCACCAGCAGCGGGGGGGGCATCTTGTAAAACGCTGTCCAGAACGTGAATGAGTCCGTTGTCTGCGCCGTCATCTGTACGGCTTAAGGTAGCGTAGCCCTCGAGCATCAACTCACCTTCATCGGACATGCCGATGCTAAGTTGCCGTCCACTGGCAGAGGCAGGCAAAGGCGCACCCGCATCTGCAAAACCTTCTAAATCAAACTCAGTGAGGTTAGCACCGATGATGAGGTGGGTCTCGAGCAGCCGTTTAAGTCCAGCCTCACCCAGACCGTCTAGCAGCGCGTCCACGCCTGTTACATCTGCTGGCACATCTGGCAAGCTGTCAATAAGAGCCTCAAACGCGGCATCATCAGGTACAAAACCCGTTAGGCTACCTGCGGCTGTAAGTGTGATGTCTAGCCCGGTCACGACGGCAGCCTCAGCAAAAAGTTGTGTTTCGGGTGTTGCTTGCAAACGCGCTAGTACGGTTGTGGCATCTGGTGGCTCGGAGGTTGTCGCTGGTAAGAGGAGGCCGTCAATCAAAAACACACTGCCATTGGTTGTGGTGGGTTCTTGGCTGATGACAGTCACAGGTGAGTCGTTACCCGCACCTTGTAAACGTAGTATGCCGTCTTGCTCGAGGACCTTAATACTCGTCCCCGTGAGCGTCTCACCCGCCTTGTCCCGCAAATCACGGGTAGTAAGCTGCTGTCCTAGCACCATGTGATAGTCAATAACACGGCTCATCTGCGCGCGAGATAGTGTGTCCACGTCCTCAAAGGCAGCGTCAATCGGCGCAAACAAGGTGAGCTCACTTGTTGGACTCGCCAGCGTTTGCCGCTGCTCACTGCTCAAACTACGGTCTAACTCACTTAGCTGACGGTTCTGGCTGACAACATCTGCCGCGCTTACGTCTGGCTCGGGAATAATAACGGGAGTCTGCTCGCTACAAGCAACGAGCAGTACCGTAATAACAAACATCAAAGGCAGTAAAAACACACGCGCAGATGGCGTGGCTGGGGTCATGAAGGTCTCCTTGAGCATAAGCTTTCGTGTGTCAGGTTAGATGATGTCGTCTCTCAGCGTCTCTCAGCAGTTTTGTGATGATACTGACCTAAGCCACGCATGTCACAAAAGTGAGTTGTCAATTGAGATGACACAAAATGTGCGTCTTGATGGCATCGTGTACAGTCTTAAAGATTATCTTGACAATACGGTCAGGCAAAAATGCTCTAGCACGCGGCATCTCATCTAACCAAACACCACAACATACAACACTAAACAGGCAAGATGTAGTGAAGGTTGAGACTTCATGAAAAGGGTTAGTGGACATGAGAAAAGGCTCGAGCAACTAACTGCTCGAGCCTCCATAATCTTCACTTG
>JBCCOX010000075.1:0-12399 GCA_039025155.1 Deinococcota bacterium
ATTATAGCTAACGCTGTACATACGGTAATTCCAAGATAAGTTGCCCTAATCAAGTGAGTTTGTACAAGCTCGTAAGGTCCGCATCTGAAGTTGCCCCAGCAACTTTAAATGCGAATGCTACAGCAACATTCGTAAACATTGAGCTATAAACTGAGTTAGTTGATTGGTACTCGCGCTGCTCGGTAAGTATGAAGCTAGCTCCATACTTACGGCTAACGCTATGGTAGTTGAAATACGGGTTCAAAAACTAAGTCTATACCTGCGTGCTAGACTGATGGAATACACAGATGTATTAATCTCAGCTCGTCTAGACTCATCACATTTGGGGTTAACTCAGACCAGCTGGCAAGCTCAACAAACGTTGTTGTGATGCACGGGTTTAAGTGCGTATTGTGACGCCAACTAAACTGATGCTACGTAAGCTCACAACACCACAACTAACTATCAATACTGAGGTGCCGTATGACGCAATACCATCACCCAACTGTATTTACATATCCTGACTTGCCCAAGTTGCCGGACGCACTGGTGAAAGAAATTCATGTCTCTAAAGACGCGCGGGCGCGCTACAGCTTTGACGACGACCTGTTTTCATTTCATGGCAACGCCATTATCGCTGACTTTGTGACTGCCCAAGATGTAGCTACAACTATGAACGATGTACGTCAGGTGGCACAGTTTCCAGAGCTTACGGTTCACGCTGGCGACCTATACAGCATGGGTTTATTGGACGAAATTTTCCACTTGGTAATTGCCATCTACCGGCAAGACAACCCTGACTTTGATAGCAGGGCAGCCGCGTTTTTACGTGAAAAACTGGGTGAGGATGCCTTTGAAACGACTCTACAGCGTTTTGCAGAAACCTTTCCCCCCGTGCGGGTTTATAAAGGTGAGGAGTTGCTCGAGACCTACCTAGCTGCTACCACCGACGGCACACCGCACAAGCATGTGGTGCTCGAGGAACTTCTGCTGCTCTATATCAACAATGAAAACCCAGCGCTCGAGCGCTTTTTAGATCTATTTGATGACACACATTTAGAAACAACAACCGCTTATCGAGAGGTCATTGGCGGGCTTTCAACTTTTTTTGATGACGAACCCACCTTTGGCCCTAGTGGTACATCCTTGTTTGACCTACTGCAAATGCCTGCACGTTTAAGTCCCACGTCCCTAGAAGGGCAACTCGACATTCTGCGTAATCAGTGGGGTAGCTTTCTTGGTGAGCGCTTTGAACAGCTTATGGCGCGCATTTTACGGGCGGTAGATGTTCTCAAAGAAGAGCGCAAAGGGCGCGGTAGTTTGCCAGGTGGCTTTGTGCCTGGGCCAGCCCCGGTTCTTAGCAAAGAGAACTTGCGTGGTGCTTGGATGGAGCGGGGCTTTGAACCGGTCGAGTACGAACGCTACAGCGTGGATAGTTCGTGGATGCCCAACGTGGTGATGCTCGCTAAAAGTACCTATGTGTGGCTCGACCAACTTTCTAAACGCTTTCAGCAAGATATCAATCAACTTGACCAGATTCCAGATGAGGTTTTGGATGAACTTGCCGAGCGCGGGTTCACCGCTCTGTGGCTCATTGGTTTATGGGAGCGGTCAGAAGCATCTAAAACCATCAAAAACATGATGGGTAATCCAGATGCAGTGGCTTCAGCCTATTCCCTGTACGACTACGCCATTGCCCACGATTTAGGCGGCGAAGCTGCGTATGAAAACTTGCGCGACCGCGCGTGGCAGCGGGGCATTCGCCTTGCCAGCGACATGGTTCCCAACCACATGGCCATTGATAGCCGCTGGGTGGCCGAGCACCCGGACTGGTTTTTGGCACTGCCTGACCCGCCTTATCCGAGTTACAGTTTTACTAGCCCTAACCTGTCGCAAGATGACCGCATGACGGTGCAATTAGAGGATCACTATTTCGACAAAAGCGACGCTGCCGTGGTCTTTTGCCGCATTGACAACCAAACGGGTGAACGCCGCTATATCTATCACGGTAACGACGGAACCTCCATGCCGTGGAACGACACGGCCCAGCTTAACTACCTTGACCCCAAGGTGCGCGAGGGTGTGATTCAAACCATCTTGCACGTGGCCCGCAAGTTTCCGGTGATTCGTTTTGATGCCGCTATGACACTCGCCAAACAACACATTCAGCGGTTGTGGTTCCCGCAACCGGGGGCAGGTGGTGCAATTCCTAGCCGGGCGCAGCGGGGTATGACCACCGAAGAGTTTGATGCCCACATCCCTGAAGAGTTCTGGCGCGAGGTGGTCAACCGCGTGGCTGAGGAAGTCCCAGATACGCTGCTACTGGCTGAAGCCTTTTGGATGATGGAAGGCTATTTTGTGCGCACACTCGGCATGCACCGCGTTTACAACAGTGCGTTTATGAACATGCTTAAACGTGAGGCGAACGCGGATTACCGGCTAACCATTAGAAACGTGCTCGAGTTTGACCCACAAATCCTTAAACGCTTTGTGAATTTTATGAACAACCCAGACGAAGAAACGGCGCTTTTTCAGTTTGGCAAAGACGACAAGTACTTTGGTGTCTGTACCCTCATGGTGACCATGCCGGGATTGCCCATGTTTGGGCACGGACAACTTGAAGGCTTTAGCGAAAAATACGGCATGGAATACCGCCGTGCCCGCTACGACGAACAACCTGACGAATGGCTCATGGCACGTCATGCCCGCGAAATTTTCCCGCTTATGCACCGCCGCTGGCAGTTTTCTGAAGTTGATAACTTTTTGCTCTACGACTTTGTGCAAGACGGGCAGGTTAACGAAAATGTCTTTGCGTATTCAAACGTGGTGAATGATAAAGCGTCGCTGGTGCTCTATCACAATAGTTTTGCCACCGCGCGTGGTTGGATTAAAACCTCAGTGGCATTTGCGGTCAAAGACGGTGATGACAGCACGTTGATGCAACGCGATTTAGCCTCGGGACTGGCGCTCAACGCAGGGGATGCCAACTTCACAATTTTGCACGACCACATGAGCGGCCTCGACTATTTACAGCGCAGCAGTGACCTTGCTGAACGCGGGATGTACGTTGAACTTGATGCGTTTAAGTATCACGTCTTTGCAGATATTGAAGAAGTCTACGACAGTGACGGCCTCTACCAACAGCTTTACGATGAACTTGGCGGCCAGCCTGTGCAAGACGCTAAAGCTAGCGCCCAAGACATCCACTACCGCCCCCTGCACACGGCGCTTTACCCGCTGCTCAGCGCGCAGATGGTAGCGTATGCGTATCCGTTGGGTCAAGATCATCGGTTAGAAGATGTTAGTGCCGCGTCATCAATAAATGCAGATGCATCAACAGAAGACGGTGACGTGGAGCCCAGCCAGCCACAAACTTCAACTGACTCTCAACAAGCACATCAGCAAACTACAGCTAGTGAATCAGCAGAGGATGCTTCTGTTACTGACACAAATGTTGCTGACACAGACGCGGCAAGTGACACGCCCGCATCTGATACTTCTAAACCAGATGATTACGAGGATGACGCACAAAGCGAGTACATCGCAGCGCACTACACGGCGTTTTTACAAGCTGCCCAAGCCTATGGGGCTAAGTTTAACCGCACTAAACTCTTGCAGGATTTTGACATTCAAAAGCGCGCGCTCGCGCGACTCGCTGCGATTAGCGATATTGTTCGGGATGCCAGTACTGCCCTTGCCCGTGACCTCGAGCGCCGCCTCAGCTTATCTACTGAAGATGCCAGCGTGATTGTGGCTTGGTTGTTTGTACGCCAACTAGGAGCCCTGCGGCAAATGGATGCAGATGCCAGCACCCACTTAGAGGCCTATCAAGATTGGCGGATTGAACGCGCGCTCGTGCGCGGTTTTGCCCAACAACATACAGGGCAATTTTCAGATGCTAGTGGCTACCTAGCGTCATTGGTAACGCTCCTTGTGCGTTATCAGGACTGGGCAAGTGGTCAACCACCTTCTTTAGATGTTTTACGAGAACAACTCGCCGAGGACAGGCACTGGCAAGACCTTATTGGCGTTCACGACCACGACAGTGTGCGTTGGTTTAACGGTGACGCTTTTGAGCGGGTGAGTAACTTGCTGCTGGTCGTTGCTGTTTTACAAGCAAGCCTCGAGCCAGAAGAACGCGCAGATGCCATGATTGTGCAAGCCTATCAGGTGATGCTCGAGCTAGATGCTGCCAAGCAAGCCTCGAGCTACCGCTTTCATGAGCTTGTTGACGGGGTGACCTCCCAACAAGCCCAAGCGCCCACAAGCCCTACTGAACAACCAAACGGCACGCCTACAACGGTAGCTGACGCACTCAGTACAACACCCAAACCTGAAATCAACGATGCGCAGGCTGACCCCAATCATGTTGATGCTGATAGTGTTGATGCTGATAGTGTTGATGCTAATAGTGCTGACAGGCAGGATGATATTGAACCTTCACTAAACGCCTGAACCCAGATTGACTGTTGAGGGGTATCGTCTAATATCCCTTTTGGGTTATTTTGCTGACAACCTAGCTCGAGCAAGCTAAATCCGACTGATGCTGCTCGAGCTACATGGATACCGCCTCAACACAACACTGCATGAACACAATATTGCCTCAAAATAACACTGTGTCAAAAACACTGCCTCAGCATAAACCCCTAACCCTGTAAACATCAGATTGAACTTGCGTAGCAGTTTGTAGCAGTTGCTAGGCTAAGCTGTTATAAAGGCGCATTGTAACCCTGCGCAAGATTACAGTGTGCAAGGTATTTTTTGCACGAAGTATTTTTTTGATGAGGTATATTTTGTCTGTGGTGTAACTTGCCTAGTGTGTACGCCACAGGGCAACTCCAAGCCGACCCCAAGTTAATCTCGGGTCAAACGCAAGCTCAGCCCTGGGCCAACCCTAGGCATTGGTCAAAGGTGTAAGCCAGACATAAAATAAAACCTAAGGTTGACCAAGTAGACTATGGAGAGTGATCAGTTAGGTTGTCATTTCACTAAGCCGCATCTCATACTCTTTCCGGTTAATTCGTTAACGAATTAACCCACCTAGAAAGTGTAGAAACAGCCACCGATTCTGGTTAGAACGGCATAAAGCCCGTAGGGGTTGATTAAAGTGTTTAATCAGAATCGGTATCATAAGGAGACACCATCATGACGCGCACGTTCGGAAATTTTATAGCTAAAGACGAAAACGCGCAGGATTATCTGGTCATCGTCTTTAGGCCTAGTTCCTTGCCCCTGCAACAACGCTGGCGTAACAACGGTCTTTCTGCTGATTTTTTAGCAGATTATGTCACCACGTTTTTCCCTGCTGAAAACGATGAAGCACTGCACCGTCAAATTGAAGCCAAAGATGCCGTAAGCTACATTTCTAACGAGCTGCTTGAAAACGCTATGAAGTTTAGCTACGAGCCTGCCATGCAACCGGTGAGCATTGATTTACACTTGCGGCAAAATAACCTCAGGTTTTATGTATCCAATGGTGCAAATCCTATGATGACCGAAGAATTTCAAGGCTATATTCAAGAAATGCTGACCAACGACCCAGACGATTTGTATATGCGCCAGTTAGAAGCCAACGCTAGCGAGGACAATGGTCAGTCGCACTTGGGCTACTTAACCATGATGACCAGTTACAATGCTGAGCTTTCTTGGAAATTTGAAACCATGCAAGGTGACACAGAATACGTTATGGTCACAACGATGGTGCAATTAAGCCTCTAAAACCAGTTTGTAGACGTTTGCAACAAACTAGGTGAGGCTATGTTCAATTTATGCTAGTTCATGATCACACTAAAATCAATAACTGCTAAGTAAGACCAGTGTGAGGTTGACCTGAAACCAAAGGAGCATTATGGAAATTAAAGGTGACAACTACAGCGTTAGCTATGATGAAAACGATACGTCTATTTACTGCAAAGGTTCATTTCGTTTGCGCGGTGCTGACGAGTACGACCCTATTATCAAACTACTGAACGACGTTGCTGCCGCTGAACCCGAGCAGATCACTTTAGATTTACGAGAGCTTGAATTTTTAAACAGTTCGGGCATTAACATGTTATCTAAGTTTGTGATTAACGTGCGTAAAAAAGGTTCTAGCGGTTTAACCGTCAAAGGCTCGCAGAGTTATCCCTGGCAAAGTAAGTCCCTCAAAAATTTACAGCGCTTAATGCCAAATTTAGTGCTCGAGATTCACTGACCCTTACTCATTACCTAGTGTCTAGTAAACAGCGATACAAGACAGACATTTGATGCCATATTTTTATAGTTTATATTTTGCTAGATGTACTCATTCGCGCATCAACCTAACCTGTTCAAGGTCTCCCAATACTAGATACCCTGCTGCTAAATTAGAACCAGCGAACGCTGCGTTTTAATAGTGACAGTGTAATAGCGACACTGTAACGATGACATTTATAACGACGATACTGTAGCGGCGATAGAAAGGCACACATATCAACACACTAGGCATATGTAAGACTAAGACAAAGTATCAACAAGACAGCGTGGTTGCTACGTTGGGTATGTCTTGTTTGCGTACACAGGCATGTCTTTGTATGCCTAGTAAGCCACTTAGGGCAGTTGAGGTTTTGCTGATGGAAAGGAAGCATCATGTCAGCATCTTTTGATTCTGATAAGCCAACTGATTCTGACAAGGCAGCAAGCAGCGAAGCATTGCTTGGGGAACTAGCTCGCTTACGCCGTGAGATAACTGATTTACAACGGATTAATGCGAACCTTGAAGAAGAAAAGCGTGACCTCGAGCTACTGCTTGAGACCAACACAGAACACTCTGACAATATAGAAAAAGAGCTTCAACAAGCTAAAGAAGTTGCTGAAGAAGCCAATGCCTCTAAAAGCGCGTTTTTGTCTAATGTGAGCCATGAATTACGCACACCGCTCACGTCTATTTTGGGCTTTTCTAAACTTATTCAAAAAAGTCTCGAGAAAAAAATATTTCCTAGTGTCGTCAGTGACGACCGCAAAGTTAGTAGGGCCATGAAAAGTTCGGCTGAAAACATTGGCATTATTGTTGCTGAAGGGGAACGTCTCACGACTCTCATTAACGACGTGTTGGATTTAGCCAAAATAGAATCTGGCAAAATGGACTGGAAAATGGAAGTGCTCGACGTTCAAGAGCTGATTGAACGGTCAACGGCAGCCACCTTTTCACTGTTTCAAGCAAAGCCTGAACTTGCGCTTCACAAAGATATTGCCCAAGACCTGCCGGCACTTATTGGAGACAAAGACAAGCTCATTCAGGTGGTTATTAACCTGCTTTCTAATGCGGTGAAATTTACCGATGTGGGTAGCGTTACTTGCCGGGCAAGTCGCCTGAACGATGACATTATCATCAGTGTGATTGATACAGGTATGGGGATTGCAACTGAAGACCAGCCCAAAGTATTTGAAAAGTTTAAACAAGTTGGGGATACCCTCACCGACAAACCCAAAGGGACCGGCTTAGGCTTACCCATCTCCAAAGAAATTGTTGAACATCACGGTGGGCGGGTGTGGATTGAAAGTGAGCTTGGGGTGGGCAGTACGTTTGCCTTTTCGTTGCCGGGTCAAGTGCTTGACTCGGAGCCAGCACCTGCTGCCCAAAAGGCGCAGCAGCAAGCAAGTCCAGAAACGCCAACAATCCAAGCGCCCGCTGCTGCACCCACGACCCAAGCAAGTAGCCAACCTCGAGCAGAACAACCTGCAGCATCCCAAAAAGCACCAACAGAAGCACCTGCTCGAGACAGCATCAGCACATCTGACAAGCAGGCCATCATTGACGATATTTTTGAAATTGATGAAAACTACAACGTGGATGCAGATACCATTGTCGCGCGGCTCAAGCCGCATATTTTGGCGGCAACCCAAGCCAGTGACAAAGGTAATAAACGCATTTTAGTTGTTGATGACGACAGCAACATCCGCCAGCTTTTACGCCAAGAGTTAGAGAGTGAAGGCTACACAGTCATTGAAGCCGAAAACGGTCAAGATGCCGTGACAAAGACCAAGACTCTGCAACCCGATCTGGTGATTTTAGACATCATGATGCCTGAGTTAAGTGGCTTTGACGTGGCTGCGGTTGTCAAAAATGACCCCGACACCATGGACATTCCTATTGTTATTTTGTCAATTGTAGAAGACGAAAAACGCGGCTACCGCTTGGGTGTAGAACGCTATATGACCAAGCCCATAGATGTTGACGTGCTGCTCGGTGAAATAGATCAGCTTTTGGTGGACACGCCAACCCGCCGCAAGCGCCACGTGCTGGTCGTAGATGATGAAGTGTCGGCTGTGCAAGCACTCGCAGATGTCTTACAAGCGAAAGGCTACAATGTGGTTCAGGCTGCTAACGAGGTTGATTTAGTGGAAACGGCTACCCAATCTAAGCCAGATATGATTATTGTGGGGGCTGTGTTTGCTGACAAAACGGATGTCATGAAAACCCTGCGCCAGAAAAAAGAACTCGAGGAAGTCTCTATCCTCGTCTACCGTTAGGGTGTTGACTTGTGGATAAAAAAATTTTGATTGTAGATGACGAAGCCTCAATCCGGTTGCTGATTGAGCAAACCCTTGAAGACCTCGAGGACGAAGGTGTTGTATTGCTTGTTGAAAGTAACGGTGCAGACGCCCTAGAGACCATTCAACGTGAACACCCGCAACTTGTTTTTTTAGATGTCATGATGCCCAAAATGAACGGCTTTGATGTCTGCAGCGCAGTTAAGCATCAACTGGGTATGGCAGATGTATATATTTGTATGCTCACAGCTAAAGGGCAAGAATTTGACCGCGCCAAAGGGCTCGAGGTCGGTGCAGATGTCTATATGACCAAGCCCTTTGACCCGGACGAACTCTATGAAAAAGCAGAAGAGGTATTAGGGTTGTAACAAATTGCTGCTATTGAGTTGTGTTGTACACAGCAACGTCACTCCAAACATCAAATTGCCCAAAAACTCAATGTCAGACGTCTTTGTTGCTCTCATTAAATGAGCTTATCAAGAAGAACAGGTGATTTGACTCAAAAAGCTTCAATTTGATATTTCTAAAAACGCGCTAGGCAACGTCTTATGGGTAGCTACCAACAACCTCAGCCACAACGTTCTCAACTAACTCCAAAAGCACAGCTTCACCTTGTTCATCATTGGTGGTTGCTGAAATTGTGATATCAAGTTGGGGAAAAAAGAGGATGAGGCTGGCATACCCCGGAATGGACCCCGAATGACCCACAGCTTGGCCGTAAGCGGTATCCACCCACTCGAGCCCGTAACCATAGCCGTCATTAACCTGTAGGGAGAGTTCGGTGGGGGCGAGCATCAAATGTGTCATGGTTGGGCTTAAAATGTCTCCTTGCGTCACAGCTATAAGCCACGTTGCAAGGTCGTGACTCGTTGAAACAAGGTTGCCAGCACTACGAGACAAGGTCTCTAGGCCAGCGTAATCATCGGCCTGAGCTAGCATGGGTTCAGAGTGACCAAATAGGGCTGTAGACCCACGTAAATAGCCACCTGCCAAGTTATCAGCGTGGGGTTGGCTGCCTGCTAGATAGCTGTCTTCTAGACCTAAAACCGTCAGGAACCGCGTTTGTAAAACATCTTCAACTGACTGTCCTGTTACCTCTGTGATAATCTCACCTAGCATCAGATAATTGGTATTGGAATAATCGAAGCTTGTACCCGGTGTAGCTACAGGCACAAACTCGGCAACCGTGCTGATAATTTCATCAGCGTCCCATTGGCGGGATATATCTGCTAGTGCCAAGGGCAAAAAGGCGTTGTCAGGTGCGTTGCGAAAGTAGTCGTAAGTTCCACTGGTCATGGTGAGCAAGTGAGCGACAGTAATTTGTGCTGCGTTTGGAAAGTCAGGATACCAGCGGTCAAGGGTGTCATCTAGGGAAAGTAAACCTTCATCAACAAGTTGCAGAGCAGCAGCCGCGATAAAACTTTTGGTGATGCTGCCAACGTACATGGGTGTATCGGGTGTTAGGGCTTGCTCGAGGGTGGCCCTACCACTTACAACATCAACACGACCTTGCAAAGGGCTTGCCAGACTGACGCTAACACCTAACACGTCGTTTTCACGTTGCCATGTGTCAACTACAGGTTGAAGCTCAGTAGCAAAATCCGGTTGTGCCATCGTCGCTGCGAATAGCGTCGTTGTGAGTAGTAGTGAGGTAGCCAAAATAGAACGTCGTAACTGCATCATGTCAAACTCCTTGAATGTTCTAGGGTATGTGTAGAGGCTCGAGACATCACCTCCATAAAGTGAGTAGGCATGTGTTGTAAGCCTTCTAGACGCATTTAAAAGGATGTTATGCTGGAAGCTGTTAACACTGCATTAAGATTGTGTGAAGGCGTAGCTGCTTGCAGGTTGCTGCCAGATCATGATCGTTAATGATGCTTGTCAAGCGAGCATTCACATCATGCTTTGGTTTTGAGCTTTAAACTGACGGTATGACCCAACTGAAACGTTGGCTATGGACATTGGGGTTATGGAGACCCGTTGACTCGAGCAACCTAGCACTTTTTCGCATCGTCTTTGGGGCAACTATGGTGTGGGAAGTTGGGCGCTACGTTCACTTTGATCGCATCACGCGCTACTATGTGCGCCCGGACTATACCTTTGGCTATCAGGGATTTGAGTGGGTTGTACCTTTTCCAACCCCGTGGATTTATCTTTTTTATGGGCTGACTGCCCTTGTCTCTGTGCTGGTGACCGTGGGGCTGTTTTACCGCGTTGCCAGCGTGCTGGCGTGTTTGAGTTACAGCTACTGGTTTTTACTGGACAACACCTACTACCTCAATCATTTTTACTTAGTTGTGCTCATCAGCTTTTTGATGATGTTTGTGCCACTGGCGCGCACCTGGTCGTTAGATGCTTGGTTAGCAAGATGGCGGGCAACGCGCCGCGCGCAACATAGGCAAGCAGGGCAAGTTATTGAAGGTGTACACGCAACTAACGAAACAACATCTACAACAACACCTGTAACGACACCTTGGTGGGTTTTGTTGCTAATGCGCTTTCAGTTAGGTGTACCTTACTTTTACGGGGGGCTGGCTAAGTTTACAGCCGACTGGCTCCAGGGTGACCCCATGCGTGACCGCTTGGCGAGGCGCACCGACTTTCCCCTTGTGGGGCAGTTTTTTGATGCTGACTGGATGGTGATGCTGTACAGTTACGGCGGATTGCTGCTAGATTTGCTGGCTGTGCCGCTGCTTTTGTGGAAACGTACACGCTTGGTGACGTACATTGCCCTGTATGTCTTTCATCTATCAAACGCAACCATGTTTGGCATTGGTATTTTTCCTTGGGTGATGATTGCTGCTACGTTAATTTTCTATCCGCCCGATTTACCTAAGCAACTTATTCAACGCTTTCGCGACGCGCCGCTTGCCTTTGAACTGCCCGCCTTGATGTTAGGTGCGTTTTTAGGCTGGCTTAGCATTGAAAGTTTAGAGGCGTTTTCACTGGTTCCTGTGGCGGTGTCAATCCTTGCGGGGGTTGTTATTGCTTGGTCGTTGGATCAAGCGTTGCGAGAGTTCTTTGCTAAGGTTTTAAGTAAAAAGCTCGAGCATCCTCCCGCAACCTCAACAACATCAGTTAAGGTGGTTCCAGCAACTACACCAACTAAGCCGCCCGCGTGGCGTGCTGGCGTGGTCATCACCTCCCTCACTGTATGGGTGCTCAGCCAATGTCTCATCCCACTGCGTCACTACACCTACCCAAGCAACGTTAACTGGAGTGAGCACGGACACCGCTTTTCGTGGCGCATGATGTTGCGCGACAAAGACGGTGAGCTAGTGTTTAACCTGAGTGACAGCCGTGGCCGTGAGTTAACGTTAGATAGGTCGTTTATTTTGGAAAACGATCTACTTACCCGCAGGCAGTTTGATGAAATGAGCACGCGCCCTTACATGATTCATCAATACGCCCATGAACTTGCTGACATGTTTGAGCGCAGTGGTTACGAAAACGTGTCTATTTACGCACTCACCAATATTTCCCTAAACGGCAGACCGTCCCAGTGGCTCATTGACCCAACGATTGACCTAGCAGACCAACCGCAGCGGTTTAACGTGCCTGTAGCGGTGTATCCACTTGAACCACAGCTACAAGCTGAACGCTGATGTGAAGGGCGGCTAATTTTATGTCCAATAGCAGTGACGCGAGATGTTGTTATAACTTACCGACATGTGATTAACACTTCGGACAGGTATTGAATCTCAAACATCGAGCTGCGTCACCGACGTGATTGAGTACACTGCATTTAAGATCTTGTTTGCGTCTGTGACGAGGTTTATAAAAAGTGTCCGAACTGTTGGTGATATTACTTTTTGGAAAGAAAGAAGGGGCACATGGGACAAGGGAGATGTCATCAGCGACAGCCTAAACTCACCATAACGTATGTGTCATGACACTGTGGAGTTGCTA
>JBCCOX010000076.1:0-12008 GCA_039025155.1 Deinococcota bacterium
CCTTTAAGTTGATCTCAACAGAACGTTTTATACCAAATCCGGTTGATTCCCGAAGGAATCAACCCCTGCCAGAGCAGGTAAGATAAACTACGAAATCCGCGCTGGACGAGATGATGCCTTTAGCCATTATTCGAGATATAAGCGGATTTCGTAGTTTATCTTACCTGCTCTGGCAGGGGTTGATTCCCGAAGGAATCAACCGGATTTGGTATAAAACGTTCTGTTGAGATCAACTTAAAGGAGTTATCTGGATGAAGACATTGGAACATCAACCTAAGTCAGTAAGTGAGTGGCATCGTCAGATGTGTCTCGAGGAACTATCCTAAGATGTCAGATGCTCACACTGATTTGTCTCATCCTGCACTTCTAGACAAAGACCCAAGTTTGCAGTGCCACGACAACAATCCGCTGCAAGTCGAAACGCCCCTAACTGCACTCCAAGCTCACGACCTCACCCCAGTGCCTGCGTTATACATCCGCAACAATCAAACCCAACTGCCAGAGATACCATCTGATGCTAAGTTCATTGTGCATAGCCCCCAAGGAACTGCTGTTTGCGATTTGGCGTTACTATATGACCTCAAAACCCAAGGGCATTGGCAAGAAACGACGATGGTATTGCAATGTGCTGGCAATAACCGCAACCTGTTTGATGCTATGGCGCACGTGGCGGGGTCACTTTGGGACAGTGGGGCCATTGCCAATGTGGCTTTTGCAGGTGTGCCTGTGAAAGAGGTATTTAAGGCGCTATCACTCACGCCGGATGTGTTTGAGGATGTCTTTTTAACCGCGTTAGGCTATGTCACCGGAGAGGATATTGCGTTTGAACGCAGTGTGCCACTAGCAGATGTGTGGGAGAGTGCGTTTGTAGCGCTCGAGCTTAACGGCAAGCCCCTTAACCACTTGCACGGCGGGCCAGTGCGTTTGGTTGTTCCCGGTTACTACGCCGTTAATAGCGTGAAATGGCTTGCCAAGTTAGGCATTACCGACACACCGACCCAAGGCTTTTACCAAACGTCGCGCTATCGGTTGCCACATGAACCCCTTACCCCAGGCGATAAATTTACGCCCAGTGAAGACAACAGCCGGCCCAGTTGGCGGCAAAAAGTTAAGAGTTTGTTTTGGGACCAGGAGAAGGCATTAAAAGCTGGCATCATCACCCTAACAGGCATTGCTTGGACAGATGGGCGCAGTCACATAACCAAAGTTGAACTGTCGTTCGATAGGGGAGAGCACTGGGAAGTTGCGATGCTAACACCATCAACAAGCTCTTATAGCTGGACACGCTGGGAGTTTGAGAAGGTATTTAGTCATGGTACAGTTGGAATTTGGCTACGCGCTACCGACAGTAACGGCAATACCCAACCCCTCACTGCAGATAATGACTGGAACCCACGCGGCTATGAATGGAACGCGGTGCAAAAATTGAAACTGACAATTTTATAACCTGTTAGCATTGCGGTTACCTTTTGGCGTCGTTTTGTACAAACTCATCCGCAAATTTAATGAGATCATCTAAGCGATGTTCTACAATCCCTTTGACAATAGCAAGGTCGATGCTTTGATAGTCGTGAACCAGCACATTCCGAAAGCCAACCATATTGCTCATCAGTTGGCGCTCAGTTGGCGCATAGATTCGTCAATCAAGCCGCCTCGGTGAAGTAGATCAAAACTATCACGGCTGCTGCTAGGGAGGCCTAGTTTGCGAGTCCGAATCAGGTAATTGGCGATGTCAATAGCACATTCACAAGCCCGCTGTAGATTCATCGCAATAGCATCTTGCTTTAGAAAGTCTTCCTCAAAAGGCTTGTTTGATGGCGTTTGATAATACTTTCGCACTTGCTCAACGCAGCGCTCAATACTTTCTTTCTTTTGAAGCAAGACATCATTCATAGCTAATAAAAGCGACCGCTTCGTAAGCCTTCTGCAACAATCTCTGAGCGTTCCTCATGGAGTTTCTGATAAGCTTTTAAGGCATAGATCTCGAACAAATCAGCGGCCATCGTGCCGTCTGTAAAAATTCTATGACCGCCATAGATGACCTCTTTTTGTAAGATTGTGCCAACCTGCCGAAGGTTTACAAAGTCAACTTCGGTGCGAAGGGTTGACGTTGGCTTCCCAGCACACTCAGACATGGCTAGCAAGCCCGTCTGCTTAGATTCTTCTGGTGGTAGAAGAAGGGCTAAATCGACATCACTTGATGGCTATGCCTCGCCACGAGCATAGCTTCCGTATAAATAAATCGCCTGAGCAGTCGGATAATGCTGACAGATGATGTTACACACACTTGTCTCGTCGATGTCAATACTTCCCCGTACGTCCACAGTAGTTATCGTATCATCCCCAAAAGTGTCACGGCCACACCTGCAACCCTCGCCAAGGCGTACTAAGCTAAGACATGAGGTTATTGGATGATTGATTACAGCGACATCAAAGTTATTAAAGATGGCGTGAAGAGAAAAAATAACTCGCCTTTACCGCGCGACCCTAAACCTAGTTGGCTGAAGGTCAAACTTCCCTCAGGTGGGAAGTACCAAGAGGTCAAGGGCACGGTTAAGACCAATCAGCTCAGCACGGTCTGCGAAGAAGCCAAGTGCCCCAATATCGCCGAATGTTGGAGTGCGGGTACTGCCACCTTGATGTTAATGGGCTCGGTGTGTACGCGCGCGTGCCGTTTTTGTGCGGTAGACACGGGTAACCCCAAGGGCCGCCTGGACCCGGACGAACCGCGGCTAGCGGCTAGTTCGGTCAAATTGATGGGGCTTAAGTACGTGGTACTGACCTCGGTTGACCGGGACGATTTGCCGGATGGTGGGGCTAGCCACTTTGCGCGCACCGTACGTGAAATTAAACAGGTCAACCCAGACACAGCGGTTGAGGCACTCACCCCAGATTTTCAAGGTGACAAGGGCTGTATCCAAACCGTCTTAGACTCTGGCATTGAGGTCTACGCGCAAAACGTTGAAACGGTCAAACGTCTCACACATCCTGTGCGCGATCCCCGAGCGAGTTACGAGCAGACCCTAGACGTGCTCGCTCACGCCAAAAAAGCACGCCCCGACGTACTTACCAAAACCAGTTTGATGCTCGGGCTAGGGGAGACCGACGCCGAGATTCTCGAGACCATGGACGATCTCAAGGGCATTGGTGTGGATATTGTGACCTTCGGGCAGTATTTGCGCCCCACGGTGAACCACTTGCCGGTTGAGCGCTACGTCACGCCAGATGAGTTCAAGCGCTACCGGAGTATTGGTCTTGCTAAAGGGTTTTTAGAAGTTGTGTCTGGACCGATGGTGCGCTCGTCGTACCGGGCCGAGCGGGCGCTCGAGAAGAATAACGTTGGTCTTGTTTAAGCTAATTTGAAGCTAAACAAAGCGCCTCGAGCTATCTAATTAAGTGGGTAGCCCGAGGCTTTTTTAGCTCAAATTGATCAAGGTTATTAAAGGTCTTCACCCTGAATCAAGATCTGTACCAAACAAAAAACATTAAACACACTCAAAACGAGTTCAGCACTAGCCGCGTGCATCAGGGTTTCATTGGGTACACCGTCAACGACCAAGCTGAGTGACCGCCCCAGAACAACTCCACCAAAAATAAGAGTTACAACAACAAAGGATGTCAGCCTAAAATCTGCCCTTAGTGCGCCAAGAAGAGCAATGATTCCTCCCAACAACATCACTGCACCTACACCTCTTATTTCGTTCAATAAGTCGATATTGACTGGACTATGTTCGGGGTTCTCTACGTAACTTTGTAGGAAAACGGCTTTTGTTGGCGTGATTAGCCTTGTTGAACTGGCGTAAAACAGTGCAAGAGTAGATAAAAGTAGGACAACAATTTTGAAGATTGTCATGACGTTCTTTCTCTGGCTACGAATACGAAAAGGCTATCCACTAAGTGACCAATTAACATTTTCAGGATTAGTTTCCCCACACTAAGCAGGTTGATTTCTACTCCCCTAGGTCGCACGCGCGACTGCCTAGGGCAGTCACTCGTGGAAACGCCAAATCTAACGGAGTTATACATCTCAACGCCTTACTCCACAGGATACAATTGCCCTCTCAAATCACCGTAATAGAACTGCCCTGTGGTGTGCAAATTAAAGTAAAGCTCGCCGCGTTGGGCAACTTCCAACATACCTGCGACCGTAGAAACTTGCCTTGGCCTTGTCACGGGTATGGGGCAGCCAGTTGAGAAGGCAGTGACCATGTTGCTCCCACTACTAGCCGTTTCGACAATAAGATCATTATCGACGACAACGGAAAACACGCCATCTGAAAAGTTTTCCCGAATGTCTGTTGCCAGGGCAAAATCAACCAAAATAGGGCCAAAAAGACCCGCTAACTCACAGTGAAGGTGGAACATGGCTACGGTATCTGTGTCTGTGCCTTCGACCATCACATCGACGTAGGCTTTGCTTAAATCTCTGGTAAACCGGATGACGCCGTGCCCCCTGTGACCGTTGGCAACACGTTCCTCCCTACTTAACGAAGGTGTTGTTGATCTGAACTGATTGGGGATGATGGCAGGCGTATCTTCTTCGTCGCCAGACTGTTGCATGGGGCTTAAAAAGGCTTCAAACGTCCAACCAATCTCATCACCCTTTGCTGGATTCAGCTCGGGTGTATTGGGCTGGGCTAAGGCTGTACTCAAAAATATAAAAGTTAGTCCTAGGATGAGCTTGATAGCTAGAGAAGCTCGAGTTTTCATGTATTTTCTCCTTTTATGTGTGGTGCATGCTAATGATGCGTCAGGTGTTTTGGTAATCAACTCAATTGAGGCTATATCAAGACAGTGTGATGGTCGTAAAGACCTCTACTTCTTACCTTCCCCAAATAGGTCCGAGTTTCTCAGCTTGCTGTTTGACTTGGACATAAGATAAGTCTGATTTTTTAGCATTTGTAAACGGGCTCATCCCTAATTCAGACGTGATCAATAATCTGATGGATTGCGCTATGTTGCCAAACTCGAGCTTGCGGCATATCCAACTTACGGCGTCGGCTTCAGGTTTCCAGGCGTCACTGTACTTAACAAGCGATCGATAGAGTTCAGCGAGACTGTCTGTTACCAGCTGTTGGTCGAGCACCATGGCTGATTCCATAGCTGCGTTGATGCCCTGGCCTGTAGGGGAGAACGGCGCGGCTGCATCGCCGAGTAAAACTGCTCTGCCACCGTAGAGTTGTGAGCAGGAAAGCATTTTGCCAATATGGAAACACTTGCGCTCAGCAAAGGATGCCAACGAAGATTCACTGACCATCTCGAGCACCTTGGGGGCCTTCTTTTCAAACATTTGTCTGGCAGCTTGGGCACTTTCATAGTGTTGTTCATAGCTTGTGCCGACGGCACAAAACCAGCGGAAGGGTTGTTCTGCACTATCGCCTATAACCGCGCCAGCAACACAAAAAGGATTCATGCTGAAAACATAGAGGTAGTTTTCAGCTAGCTCGGAGACGTTTTGATCTAGCTCGAGCATCGTGGTGTAGTTGGGTATTTCGTCGTATTCGGTGGTGAATTCAGGAAGTTGTTGTTCTAATGACCTGCGTACAACAGAGCCACCCCCATCTGCACCGATGATGAGGTCAAAGACCCTTGTTATTGGGTCTTCATGATGTTGATAGCTAACTTCACCACTGTGGACATTTACATGTGTTACGTGCGCGTTGAAAATAAATTCAATGTGTTCAGCGTAGTTTGCTCTTATTTCTTTCATCAAGGTCCGTAAGATGTCTCCTCTGGAGCCAGTCCAGCCGGGTTCATCCCAGGGTTCTGTTTGATTGGTGAACGGAGCTTTGATGCCCTTAAACTGGATCATCTCTTGGTCAAATATGTCGCATGCGTCTATGTAACGTAGTGCGCGCTGTCCGTGTCCAGTTATGTCGATGGTGTAAGAGCGATCTGGGTTAAAACGCGGTGCTATTTCGGGGTTTTGGTCGCGCTCAATGAGCGTGCTGTTCAGACCGCGTCGTGCTAGTGCAATGGCTAGCACGAGGCCTGCCGGGCCTGCTCCAACGATGCCAATGTTTGGGGGTGACTGACTCATAGTTTTGGGGTGTCCTTGAAGTATTGGATTGATGAACTTGCAGAGAAAAAATCTCGTTGTTAGTATACAGACACGACACGTGTCGTGTCAAGCAAATGTGAAAGCGACTTCTTCTCAAGCATAGAAAGATGCCTGTGCTTGACTGAAATTTCGTGGTACTTGTTCTTTGCTAATGGCTAGGTGTGGGTAGCTCGAGCTACCCACGTTGCTTTTGAAATAGACGTAAAAACAAGTCAATGTGCAATTTGCAAAATAGCCGTTTAGAATGAAGGCAATCGTGAACACCGACCGCTTTGAAAAGCGTAAACTAGTAACCAAAGAAGCCGTTCAGCAGGCCTTTGTCGATTTGCTCAATGAAAAACCTTATGACGACATTACAGTGCGTGAAATTGCCCAGCGAGCAAACGTAGGCTTCAAAACCTTTTACCGCCACTATCAAGACAAAGTAGAGCTTACCCAAGCGATTATGCAGGGCTTTGTCGAGCAGGTTTATGCAGATTTCCAGCCCATGACGACGCTCGAGGCGAGCCTCAATAACCTCAGGCGTGTTTTAGAAATCATTGAAGCCAACGCAAGCACAGTTCGGGCCATAGGCCGCACACCATTACGAGATACGCTGGTTCAACCCGTGACGCAATCTGCCTTTGTAGAAGGCCTCAACATACATGCTGCGGTGCTGGGAGATGCTGGCTCCGACGCGCAAAGCCAACGCGAGTTAATCGGCCATCATTTTGCCCAGTCTCAGCTCATTTTCTTTTTTTGGTGGGTGGAAAACGACATGAAGATGCCCATTGATGGCATGTTGGAGATGATTGCGGAGTTGATTATTAAACCCATCTGGAAGTTAAAAACGAAATAACTACAGCTTTAGTGATCAGAAATTTTTTCTAATATCGCGTATCAAAAAAAGGGTTTCGTTTAATCTGACGACTGAAGTTCTCCCTTTAGCGTTAAAATATTGCTTTATGTCTGGTTTATTCTCCGAACTCAAAATCAAAGACGTTACGCTTCGTAATCGCATTGGGGTTTCACCCATGTGTCAGTACAGCTCCGTTGATGGTATGGCCAACGACTGGCACATGGTTCATCTTGGCTCTAGAGCCGTGGGTGGCGCGGGGTTAATCATCTGTGAGGCAACGGCGGTGTCTCCTGAAGGGCGCATTACACCCCACGATGCCGGGCTTTGGAACGATGCTCAGATTGAGCCTCTCAAGCGCATCACAGCGTTTCAAAAAGAACACGGTGCTGTGCCGGGGGTTCAACTGGCACACGCAGGGCGTAAAGCAAGTGCCGCGCGGCCGTGGCAGGGCGGTAAGCAGCTCACAAATGACGAAGGTGGTTACGACACCATTGCACCTACGGGTAAAGCCTTTGACCCCGACGGGCGCTTGCCCAAAGTACCCAAACAGATGGATAAGGCGGATATTGAGCATGTGCAGCAGGCGTTTGTTGAGGCTGCTAAGCGGTCTTTAGAGGCGGGATATGAACTGCTCGAGCTTCACGCGGCTCATGGTTACTTGTTGCATAGTTTCTTTTCACCGCTGGTAAATGATCGAGAAGATACCTATGGCGGGACGCTTGAAAACAGAGCGCGTATGCTTTTGGAGACGACCAAAGCTGTACGTGAGGTTTGGCCTGAACGCTTACCCCTAGCCGTGCGGTTGTCAGCTTCCGATTGGTTAGAAGGAGGCTTGACAATTGACGATAACGTGCAGATGGCACGCTGGCTCAAAGATGTAGGTGTGGATATTATCGATTGCAGTTCAGGTGGAGCGTCAGCTGTTTCGCGCACATCGCTATCTGGAAGTGTGGAAGACCAAGTTGGTCTAGCCGCGCAGATTAGGCGTGAGGCTGACATTATGACCATGGCGGTTGGGGCGATTACGGAAGCTAAGCAAGCAGATGAGATCATCGCGTCCGGTCAAGCAGATGTGGCACTGCTGGCACGTGAGTATTTGCGTGATCCGTACTGGCCGTACCGAGCTGCCAAAGCTTTGGGTGTGGAAGATAAGCACATTATGTCTGAGCAGAATGCGTTTTGGGTAGGTTGAAGGCAGAGGTGCTCGAGCTATCTGTTTTGGGGTGGCTCGAGGTTATTTGCTTGCTGACGATGTGAATTAAGAGTTGACAACACAGCTAAACTTTGCGTTTTCCTGTCACTCTGTCACATTCCTTAAGTAAATCATCATAGAGTCCATGAACTTTGTCAGCAAGGTCTCGATAGTCTTCGTGCTCGAGTTTGTCTGCTATAAGCAGAGAGAGATGATGCTGAAGCTCTCGTATAGCTTGCATCAAACGCTTATGACGTCTGAATCGACCTGCATCATTAGCTAGTTTTGGGAGTTCTGAACGTGCTTTCTCGGCAATCGTTTCTGGGGCATGATAGCTGCAAACTAACTCTACTAATTGCCCTGCTCGTTCCTCTAGTTCAATAACTCTATCAATCTCTCTTTGCCATACTTGTTGACGACGCTCTCTTCGTTGCGTGAGCCAAGCGCCAACGAGTGTTCCCACAATTGAGAATATGCTACCTACAGCAGCACCAGTGATAGATGCCCACAGGGTTGTTTCAAATTCTGTCATGTCTTCTCACTAAATCTGAATATACCCTTCCATCACCATCTGACAATGCCCCGCAATCCACACACCTGTAACCGTGCCAACCCGTTTTTCCGTACGTGCCTCGAGGAAACTCGGGCGCTTCATCTCCACACCTTGGGCAATGCGCCAACGGTAATCCCCGGTTACATCTGCATGGTAGTGCGTTAACATCGCTGTGAGTGCACAGTTGGCACTGCCCGTAGCTGGGTCTTCGGGAACGCCGTCAAGAGGTGCAAAAACACGCGCGCGAATGTCAACCTCACCTTCTGAGCGAACGTATACAAGAACATCCGGCATAATTCCTTGCGCGTGAATCTCTTCTAACGCGGGTATATAGGCTCGAGCGCGTTCAAGCGTGGCTAGGTCTTTAAGCTCAACCATAATAAACGGCAAACCCACCGAGGCAAGTTGAGGTTGATGCGTGTCTGTCACAATATCGCTAGCTGATACTGAAAGCGCTGAGGCAATTAGCTTTACATCAAACGGCTGTCCTAACGTAAGTGCTTCAGGAGCTTTAAGTTCACCCCAAAATCCTTTGTCTGTTGGGCGAATCGTAATAGGGACGGGGCCTGCTTTTTCTGCAAAGGTGATGGTCATTTCGCTATCAACATCACCGAGTTCGCCTGTACTGGCGAGGGCAAAGGCTGTTCCTATGTTCGGGTGGCCCGCAAAGGGAACTTCTTGGGTTGGCGTAAAGATACGCACCTGCCGTGTGTGGTCATCGCTGGGTAAAACAAAGGTGCTTTCTGAATAGTTAAACTCCCTAGCAATTTGCTGCATCTGCTCACTGCTGAGGCCACCCGCATGGGGTAAAACGGCGAGCGGATTGCCGCCAAAACGGTTCGTTGTGAACACATCGCAGGTGTAGAATTGATATTTCATGCTTCGTATTGTAGCGTGCTTACTCAGGCTTGATAGCCTCAAAGAGGATGCTTTCTACCTTGGCTCGAGTCTCCGGATGAAACGGAAACTTAGCACCATACTCTGTGTACCACTCAGCTGTACTCGTCCCTTTAACCCGTCCAATGGCACGCCAATCAGCAATCATCTCCAAGCAAAAACGTGTCGGCATAGAGGAGATAGCCTCACCCTTAACCCAGTACTGCGGATGATGGCGGTTGCGTTGGTAGTGTTTTGCTAACGTGTCTGTGTTAGATGTACCATCGCGATGATAGGCAACGCCAGTAAACCACTCATCGGGTAAAAATTTTGACCAGTCATGTCGTAGTAGTTGCCACCAAGGTAGGCCTAGCTTGCGGCCTTCAAGTAGGACAAAGTACTTATGGATTAGCAGGAATTTAAGGTAGGCAAGATGATGCATAGCTCGAGCTTAGTGTACTGCTTGTTGATGCGGAACTAGCTTTATAATAACCATAGCTAGAACTACCCTGAAGCAGATGCTCTAAAAAGAGATGCTACGGAGGATCATGCGTTTACCTAAACACAGGCCCCCAACCCATCCTGGTGACATGTTGCGCCATGAGTTTTTAATACCATTGGGAATGAGCCAAAAAGAGCTAGCAGAACGCTTAAATGTGTCTTATCCAAGGGTCAATGAACTCATTCATGCGAAGCGGCGAGTCACACCAGACACAGCCCTACGGCTTGCTCGACTCTTTGGTACCAGTGCTGAGTTTTGGCTTACGGGACAGCTTAACTACGACTTATGGCATGCAACCAGAAACAGTGCTGAGGTTATTAATGACATTGAACCACTGCGGCTTAGTGAAGGTAAAAGATAGTTAAAATTAAGGAGCTAAAGCGTCATAATGAATATTCAACACAACCCTGAGAAAAATCAGTTTGAAGCTCAAACAGACGCAGGAACGGCTGTTTTGGTTTACATGAAAGTGGGCGATACCCTTATCTTTCATCATACCGAAGTACCTGAAGCCCTTGAAGGTCAGGGTATCGGCAGTCAATTAGCGAAGTTTGGTTTGGAATACGTTAGAGAAAACAACATTACAGCGGCTGCCCTGTGCCCTTTTGTCAAAGGTTATGTTGCTAAACATCCTGAGTACCAGAGTCTAGTGAAGTTAAGGTCCTAGGGGAATTAACTAGCATCACTACAAAAGGAAACCTCATGGACTGGCAGCAAGTGCTTGCTGATCCTACCCTCGCTGACCTTCCCTACAAACTAGAACTCAACGAATGGGGAAAGATTGAGATGACGCCCGCATCCAACCGCCACAGCGCGTTTCAAGCGAGTATCCTAATCTTGCTCAGAGAGCTTATGGATGGGGGCAAGTCGTACGCGAAAATTAGTATCGACACATCGAAAAATGTCAAAGTTGCTGATGTGATTTGGGCATCGGATGTGTTTCTGGATAAGCACGGCCTCGAGACGCCTTACAGCCTTGTGCCAGAAATCTGTGTGGAGGTTGTGTCGCCGGGGAACAGCCAAGCAGAGTTAATGATGAAAAAAGACCTGTACTTAGCGAAGGGTGCGCGTGAGGTTTGGTTTTGTGATGAGGATGGGCAGATGAGTTTTTATAACTATGAAGGTAGGCTCGAGGCCTCAGTGCTATGCCCAAAATTTCCGCTAACGGTTGAGCCTTAGAGATTGTTTTAAACGATAAGCCTCGAGTCCCATCATTTGTACTGAGACTCGAGGCTCCTTTCTTACCTCACAAACGCACTAACCACCACGCACAAGCACATCAACTACATTCATCGCTGACTGTGCTGCGGTATGCACAAAGCCCCAGTCATCACCATCTGTATAGGCATCACCGGCAAAGTACACTTTGCCAGCAACAGGCTCACCTAGCGCGGCAACTCTACGCCAATTTTCTGAGTCCCGCACGTAGGCACCTCGAATAAACGGCTCACGGGACCAAACTTGGGAAATGTGGCTGATGTAATGCTGGCTGGCTTGACCTGCAAATATCTCGTCTAGTTCTGCCAAAATGATGATTTTAAGCGCATCATCGGATAAATCTTTGTAGCGGTTCACAGGTTCACCAATGAGGAAAAACCCCAAGATACTGGCATCGGTTGGACGACCGTAGGCAGCATCGTAGTAAACTCTATCGCCTAATTGCCGCTCTGTGTCTGCAAATTCCAAAAAAGTCGGATAAAACGCCTCAGCAAAATTGATAAAGACTTTCATGCCATCCCAAAACGTGACGTCATTAAGGGCATCAACTTTACGTTGAGGTAGCTTGGGCACAAAGGTAATGTCACCATCTTGCAAAATTTTCACGGGTGCCGTGACGATGACTTTCTCAGCACTGAACGTTTGTCCAGCTTGCGTGCTGACTACAATATCATCCCCGGAATAGTTAACTGAGGTAGCAACCGTATCAAACAGGATATTCTGCGTTACGGCTGGGGTAATGTACTGGTCAAAAAAGTCAAACCAAGA
>JBCCOX010000077.1:0-11980 GCA_039025155.1 Deinococcota bacterium
AAGGCTGCGCAGGACATCTTCTAGTTCTGGTTCCACCGTGGCGAGTCCTGTTGCCACATTCACCACAATCGGAAAAAACGAAATCAAAAACGCCGTAATCATGGCAGGTACAATGCCAATGCCAAACCAAATGATGAGGATGGGCACAAGTGCTACTTTGGGGACGCTGTTAAAGCCAATGAGAATAGGGTAAAACGCTTTGTAGGCAAGCTTGGAATAGCCAAGAATAAGCCCTAACAGTAAGCCCGCAAGAACGGCAAAGCCAAACCCCACAAGCGTGGTGTACAACGTGCGAATGGCGTTTTGCCAGATGCCCACCCGCCAACGAACTAGCGAGACGGCAATATCGCTAGGTTTGGGCAAAATGAACGTATCAATGTCAAACACGCGGCAGATGACTTCCCACAACACAAAAAAGATGATGATAACGAGCCAGGGGAGAAGTTGCTCGAGCATCTTACGGGTCATCAGCCGAGCTTGCCATGTGGACGTGGACGTGGATGGTGCTGATACATCTGATACACTCACGCGGCAACCTGCACAGCCGCCCCGCTAATATCGTGGCGAATTTTGGCAACTAGCTCACTAAACGCAGGTGTAAAACGAATATCTAGGTCATGGCGGTCACCGGGCAAGGCCACGTCGGTGATGGCGGCAATTTGACCCGGGCGCGCGGTCATGGCGTAGACCCGGTCGGCTAAAAAGACGGCTTCCGCTAAATCGTGGGTGATGAGTACGATGGAGCAGCCTGTGCTATCACGGAGTTGCTGCAAAACTTGCCACAGTTCTTCTTTGGTAAAGGCGTCTAGTGCGCCAAAAGGTTCGTCTAGCAAGAGTAACTCTGGCGCGTGAACAAGTGCCCGGCAGAGGGACACACGTTGGCGCATGCCGCCAGACAGTTGCCACGGGTAGCGGTGTTCAAACCCGGCGAGCCCTACGGTAGCAAGGAGTTCCTCTGCATGTTTCACAAAAGGGCGCGGGTTGCGTCTGTAGGCGTTGCGTTTGCTGCGCACTACCTCGAGCGGCAAGAGCACATTTTTAAGCACCGTCCGCCAAGGGAGGAGGCTCGAGTTCTGAAAGGCCATACCGGCATTGCCTAGGGGTTTGCTAATGCGCGTGCCATCCACCAAAACCTGCCCACTAGTGGGGGAGAGCAGTCCAGAAATAAGTTTCACCAACGACGACTTACCGCACCCACTGCGCCCCACAACGGCAACAAACTCGCCCTTGTGAACCGTTAACGACACTTGCTCGAGGGCAAGCGTAGAACTTTCCCCCTGTCCATACTGCAGGGATACCTGTTGAACATCTACCAGTAACTCTGATACTGATGCCTTGGGTGATGAATAATTTGCTGAATAACTCACGTTCTAGTTTACCTGTAAACCCTGTCTGTCATCATCAATATATCCGTAGAAAAATATCTACTAAGTTGATGGTGCTAAGTTGATGGTGGCGTGTTATCAAAAGATTTTCATCAACCTACCTTGATAAGATCAGCATCAACATAAAGAACAAGGCTCGTTGAATAGTAGGTCGAGCCTTGTTGATTGTATCCTCCAGTTGTTGAGCTATTACTCGCTGGGCGGAAGGCGCATCTCTAGCGGTGGTAAAAATGAGCCGTTAAAAACCTCGTCTACAGTGGGTGTCATAGGCAGGTCAAAAACCTCAACTACTTGCTCGATAGACCGTGCCAAACGCGCTTCATCCACAGCGCCAAAGCCAAGCTCCATCACTTCTGGGGTAATCATGTTGGTGTCAATGGCAAGTTGTAAGCGCTCTAGTTCTATAGCGGGGTCAATGAGTGGATCAGCGTTTTGCACCGCCATAATGCCAGCTTCTGGGTTAGCAAGCACGTCCTGCCAGCCTCGAGTGAGTGCCCGCAAGATGCCCTCAATGACCTCGGGGTTTTCTTCGATGTAGCTTGTAGGTGCCATGATGGCGTTACCGTATACGTCTACGCCGCTGTCGCTAAACAGAAACGCATTGACATCATCGCGGCTTACACCAGCCGCCTCGAGGTTCAAAATTGCCGTAAAGTAAAAGCCCGAAATCCCTTCAACCTCACCGCGAATGAGGCTAGGTTCACGCAGGGCAGGGTCCATGGCTAACCAGTTCACACTGTCTGGCTCGAGGCCGTTAGCGGCTGCAAATAACGGAAAAAGTCTAAAAGCAGCGTCAAATACCGGTGCGCCAAGGGTGTTGCCGGGTAAAGCAGCAGGGCTGTCTATACCGGACTCTGCCAGTGTAAAAATAGCAAACGGTGGAAAGTTGTACACCACGGCAACTGCTGTAAGCGCTTGCTCGGGGTTGTTGGCATTAAACTCGATCATTGAATTAATATCCGCAAAGCCAATGTCGTAAGCACCGCCTGCAATCTGCGACACCGTACCTGACGAGCCAAAGCCCCGGTCCATGGTGATGTCAATGCCTTCCTCGGCAAAATAACCTGCGTCAACGGCGTGTAAGAAAAACGCTTGGGGACCTTGGAACGCCCAGTCAAGGGTAAATTTTACAGGTGTTGTGTCTTGAGCTTGGCTGAGTCCTAGCAGCACGACTAAACAGCTTAATAATATCTGCTTAAAGGAAAAACGTTGCACGGTAAAACCTCCAAGGTGATACTCTACCGTGTGTAATTTATTACGTCAATGCTTGAGAAGTATGCGCCAACTCAGCACTACTTCAGCTAAAAAGTGAGCTTATTTCCACTAGCTTGATGACTTCTGTTTTGAAAAGTTATACACATAGCTCGAGCGCGTAGACGATGCCTCGAGGCTTATTCATCAACAGTTCGTCAACAAACAAGAGGGTGCTACTTCCTGATGTCAGTGGGGTTTATCGGTATTTGGTTGATGTATTGACGACCTCGAGCTTCAAGTTAAAATCAACTCACAACACACAGCATCTCACACAAAGCAACATTGACAGCCTCAACTCGCCTGTCATAAATTTCACATAATTCGATATGTAGGACAAGATTTAAGCTTGTTTACAGTGCGTTAACTAGCGCGGTTGCTAAAGTCCTAGAGAGGTGTTTATTGATGAGAATCTCTAGGGCAATACTAAATTTATTACTCTTAACATTATTTACAGCGGCACTTGCACAGACATCTGTCCAAGGTGCGTTAAACATTCGCTCAGAACCCATTGGTGCAGCGGTTTATGTCAATGACAATTTTATTGGCAACGCGCCTGTACTTTACGAAGTGCCTTCTGGTACGTATGAAGTGAGGCTCGAGCAAGACGGCTTTTTACCGTTCCGTAGTAGCGTTAGCGTGCTAGGTGATGAAATCATCGTGGTGGCCGGTCAACTTGTTGCCCAAAATAACGCAGGTAGTATGGCCCCGGCGATGGCCTCTGAAACAACATCTGATGAAATGGCATCTGATGAGTCTATGTCTGCTTCAGATATGTCGTCTGACACTATGTCGGCAGCGACAAATAATCGTCAAAATGTTGCCGTCGAGCGGGTTCAAACGGTGGCAGCATATGGCACTTTGCGAGTAGCAAGTCCGTTTACGGGCGCGCTGGTCGTTATTAACGGGAACGCGGTGGGCGTTATTCCCAGTAGCGGCGTGCTGAGCGTGCGGCGTATTCCGGTAGGGCAACACACGTTGCGCTTAGAGCCATCTAGCCAGCAGTTTTTAGAGCAAGCGTTCACTATCGCCACCGACCAAACCACCAACCTTGTAGCAGATTCAGCGGCGGGTGCGGCGGTAAGTGCGCCTATGGCAAACACGATGATGCAAGGGAATGTAATGCGCCAAAACATGGCTACTCAAAGCGTTGCCGGGGTTGGTATGTCGGGTGGTGCAGCAGGTGGTGTCATTATGACGGAACGTGGACCTATGCAACAAAACATGGTGCAGCAGAACATGATGATGCGGCAGGGCATGGTGAGCCCCATGATGACCCAGCCTATGATGACTCAGCCCATGATGCAGCAAGGCATGATCAACCCAGCCATGATAAATCCAAATATGGTTCCTCCCGGCACAATGCAACCGGGCGCAATGGGCACAACAGGCAATGCCATGGCTGGTAGCCCTGTCACCGGTAATAACGTCATGCGTGGCACAATGGCCAATATTGCTCAGTCTGTGACTACCCCAACAACTGGCATGATGCCTGCTACGGCTAATACTGCCATGTCTAACAACATGACACCCAGTAATGCCGTGCCTCATAATGCCACCGTGACCTCTCACAGTATGGGCAACGCCACCGGGATTGTTGGCCCAGCCCGCATGACGAGTGCAGCGGGGCCGTTTGGTGGTTTAGGTGATGTACTGATTGACAGTAACCCGCGCGCGGTGCAGGTATTTATCGACGGCCGTTATTTAGGCATCACCCCAATGAACCCTATTCCACTTGATCCGGGAACCTATCAGCTTCGGTTTGTGGCACCGGGTGCAGGTGAGACGGTTGTACAGGTGAATGTTGTGCCGGGTGAAACGCAAAACTTGTTTGTGAATATGTTTCAGTAGGTTTGACACCGCAATTTTGACACCATGATTGTCATAGTTTAATTGGGACATCAGAGCATATCTGATTGTCGTAAGTAGGTTTTACATATGAAGATAGAGGATACCAGTAGATTGACGCTGGTATCCTTTTTATTGATCGTAATGCCGCTAGAGCGCTGTTTTAGCAAGTTATCATGGTGAGTTGATATAGTCAGCTCGAGCAAACGCAAAAAGGAGCGCAAGGTGGCAACACATGCACCATTTTTTATTGTTGGGATGCCTCGAGCCGGCACAACGTTACTCGCACGCATACTGGACTGCCACCCAGCTTGTGCTGTGTTTCCTGAAGCAATTATGTTTAGGTTACTTTATTATCTAGGCTGCGAAACGCGCTTTACCTACACTTGGCAGTACCTTCTGTGGCTCAATATCTTCTATGCAGGGCTAGCCCGTTATGATGACCCAGCAGCATGGTGTTTGGCACAACTTGCCTTGGACCTGCCAGAGTATCAAGGTGCTACCCAGCAGCTACTTAACAGACTTGCTGAATGTTATTGCCGTGAAAAAGATGCACAGCATTGGTCTGAAAAAACGCCTTTACATGCGTTGCATCTACCCGAAATTCACAGGCTTTACCCAGAGGCGAAACTTGTTTGTCTTGTGCGTGATCCTAGGGATGTGTTGACCTCCCATGTGACGCGCTGGAATGCTGGCAAGGCACGTGACTTGTTTGTATTTGGCCGCGCAGCCAGCCTCAAAAACTACTTATACCAATTGCGTTACTGCAATCCTTTTGCGGCATCTGCCCAACTGTGGTTACGTTACGAAGACTTAACCCAAGCACCCGAGCAAGAACTTCAGAGGATATGTACCTTTTTGGGTATGAACTACGATGACAAGATGCTTACGTTTCACCAGCATTCAATTATGCCAGACAGCTTGCGCGTGCATCACCCACGGCTTGAGCAACCCATCACCACGTCCCGTCAAGGGCACTATAAAGAGATGTTTTCTGACACCCAGCAGCAGATGCTCGCCCAGTTTTTTCGTGCTGACCTTGAGGCATTTCATTACGATCTACCTGCCAAAGTGAATAAAAGCATCAGCATGTCACAACAGCTTGTAAAACAACAGCTTACAAAGATGTATGCACACTCGGGCTACCATGCTCGGCGCTATGGTTTGCAACTTGCTCGAGTCAAAGCACAAGGCCGGCTTCATTTGCTGGCATATCAACTTTTTGGTAAGCAGATGGGGCGTTGGCAAAACTACAAGCTTGTCTACAGTGAAGCTGACTGGCACGCCCGTTTAGCTGACGATGAGTCCAAACGAACGCAACACCAAGGTGCATAAGTTACAAACCTCTACCCAAATTATCTGATGCAGCTAGTTAACATTGCAGGTCGTGCATGATTGTGAACCTACATTTGGATGTCAACTATGTATCATACGAAATCCGCTTATATCTCGAATAATGCCTAAAGGCATCCAACATGTCCAGCGCGGATTTCGTAGCTTATCTTACCTGCCCTGGCAGGGGTTGATTCCCGAAGGAATCAACCGGATTTGGTATCACCTAGAGAGATTTACCCGCGCTGCTTGTAAATGTGTCACACTAAGCTGTCATGCCAGTAACCTCTCAGCCAACCCAAGGTTCAGATGCAACCGTCAAACTGTGGCGCATGAACCATCTGGACAAGCTCGAGCTACTGCGTGCTAGCCACCTCAAACAGGTGTTTCCCAAACACACTCACGAACGCTATGCCGTTGGTGTGATTGAACGGGGCGCGCTGGGCTTTTTTTACCGGGGTGAAAACGTGGTGGCGGCAGCGGGCGACATCAACTTGTGTATTCCGGGCGAGATGCACACGGGCGGTCCCCTTGCTGAAGACGGCTGGACCTATCGTATGTTTTACATTGATCCAGCCGTGCTCAGCCGGATTGCGTCAGAGATGGCCGGTGCGCCACGCGAGTTGCCGTTTATTCAAGCAGGAACTATTTGTGATGACCGTTTGGCATGTAAGTTAGTTCATGTTCATCAAGTCCTCGAGCATCATCATGCTCAGGGTGAGACACGTACGAGCCTCGAGCAAGAAACACAGCTTGTCACGGTTCTTGGTGAGCTTATTGCCCGCTATGCAGACGCGCCGCCGCGTCATCAGGTGCTAGGTGCAGAGCCAAATGCTGTAAAGCAGGTTAAAAACTACCTCGAGCAACACTATGCAGACGATGTTGCGCTGGCTGACCTAGCCAACCTCACCCAACTGAGTCGTTACCACCTACTGCGTGTGTTTGCAGCTAGCACGGGTGTGCCGCCGCATGCCTACTTGCGGCAGGTGAGGCTGCGCCGCGCTAAAGACTTGCTAAGTGCAGGTTGTAGTATTGCTGAGGTGGCCGTGAGTACGGGGTTTAATGATCAAAGCCATCTGACGCGCTGGCTTAAGCGCGTGTGGGGCGTGACGCCTGGCCAGTACCAACAGGGTTAGTACCAACAAGGTTAGCATCAGCAATATACAAAGATGTTGTGATCCTCAAAACTCCAAAACCGCAATTGCGTACAAGACAGCTCGGCAACCTTCAAGCTAAGCTTCTAATACAGTCAGATGCTTGTACAGCAAACACGTTCTGCACAGGGTATCTGCGTGTTGAAGGAGTGACATGATGAAGATAAATACGAGCCAGCGCTGGCATGCTAGCTTTCCGGGCGGACATGTAGGCTTACTTTTAGTTGCTGGCATAGATAACCGCAAACGTAAGACGCCGCTAGATGCCCGCAAACGTGAACTCGAGGCTAGCTTACGAGAGCAGTACGCAGGCTTTTCAAGGGCGGACTTTCTAAAACTAGAGGTTCTGGCTGCTTACCGCGACTACTACAAAAGCTTTGGCAACACCTACCATGTGCAGTTGCAGCTCGAGTCCGTTGCCACCAAAAACAAACCTCTACCTAATGTCAATCCCTTAGTGGATGCCAACTTTGTCGCTGAACTCGAAACGCTCGTCCTCACCGCCGGGCACGATGCAGACTTGCTCGAGGAACCTGTTACCATTGATGCTAGTCAGGGTGATGAAACGTTCACGCAGATGAACGGCAAAACCAAAACCCTCAAGCCAAATGACATGATGATGCGCGACGGACAGGATGTCGTGTGCAGCATTATTTACGGGCAGGACGCACGTACCCCCATCTCTGAAACGACCACGCGGGCGCTATATGTAGCTTACGCACCCACTGGTGTGCCCAAAGAAACCGTAGAACAACAACTTACAGCCATCACCCAAAACATCCAACTCGTTACGGCAGATGTTCGTGTTGAGTTGCTCGAGGTCATCACTGCTGAGAACACTGCCGCAAATGATGCGCAGCAGACAGTAGGAAAGGCATCATGATTAGCCTTGAATTTTTAATTGCCTCACTCATCTTGGTGCTCATGCCCGGTACGGGTGCGATTTACACGCTGTCCACCGCACTTGCACACGGGTTTAGGGCCAGTGTGGTGGCGGCGTTTGGGTGTACAGTAAGTATTGTTCCGCACATGCTTGTGAGCATTTTGGGACTTTCGGCCATTGTGCAAGCCAGTGCTCAAGTATTTCAGGGGCTGAAAGTCGTAGGCGCGCTGTATTTGTTGTATTTAGCGTGGGGCATGTGGCGTGAGACCAACATTTTACGTTTGGAAGATATTGACACGCCTCAGGATGATGAACGTTCTCAAAAGCTACACCCCCAGTTCAAGCAGATAGCTGGCAAGGCAATCCTCATGAACGTCCTCAATCCGCAGTTAATTCTCTTTTTTATGGCGTTTTTACCCTTATCAATTCAGCCAGATGCCGCCTCGCCCACACTCCATATGGCTGTGTTGGGACTGGTGTTTATGGTGATGACGTTTGTGGTGTACGTGGGCTACGGGCTACTTGCCCAAGGGTTACGGTTAAGGTTAGCAGCCTCGCCACGTATTTTAGGCTGGGTTCAGCGCGTGTTTGCGATTGTATTTGTGGTGCTAGGCTCGAGGTTGGCGTTAGCTGCGCCACTTTCTTAACGTCACGTGTTTAAGCACGCTCAGAAATAATACTGAGATCAGGAATAAAGTCAAAATCTTTGACGTTGTGGGTGACTAAGGGTATGTCAAAGGTGAGAGAAGTAGCGGCAATCCAGGCATCGGATTCATGAATTGGGCGTCCTTGCTGAAATCCCAACACTCTGACCTCGGCCCACGCGCTGCAAATAGCATCGTTAGGGTAAACCACACTGTACTTGGAGATCAAAACCTCTAACCTTTGCGTACGCCGTTCACCCCGACCATAGCGTGCGCCAAAACGCAACTCTGCAACTGTCTGTGCTGCAATAAACAGACTATGCGCTTCGATTAGCGGTTTATAAACTCGCCAAAGGCTATGGTCATTGTTGGCATAACTGAGGATGTTAGTGTCAACCAGATAGTTCGCCATCTAGTGCGAGACTTCTTGCTCTGATTCTGCAAATATCTCGAGCATTTGTTGGATGCGCTTAGATAAATACGGTTTATCCTGTTTTCGCTGTACATCTAATGACGCCACAACCTCATCTGCCTCCGCTTTTTCTTGAGGCGTTAGGTCTGGTAACTCTTTTTTAACCTCATCCCAATAAAAGGGTTTAGCGTTTTTAAGTAGCTCTTCACGCCAGTCAGGCTTGGTTTCTTCTTCCAAAATATCTGCGACGCCAATATCCTCTTGGATGAGTTTACGTAAACCCATCATCAACTTACTTAATGTTTCAAGCTCTACAGCTTTAGCTTTGTTGTTGACAATGTTGTACACAGTTGTTTTGGCTAAACCACTAGCTTCAATTAAAGCTGCTGGAGTTTTATTATAGCGGCGCAGCGTTTCACCAACTTTGAAGTGGACAGTTGACATATTACTATTGTATCAGAACTGTGGGAAAAAAGGTTGAAGCTTTATGACTCGCATCAAGGTGAGTTTATGTACATTAAATGTTGATACGAGTCACATATCTAAGCAATATCTCTCATTTAACTGATGTCTGCCAGACGCTCACGCACCCAGTTGAGTTCATCCTCATTAATCGTGTGTGGCATGCCTGGATAAATACGCTCAGTGACGGTTGCACCAGCTTGCTTAAACAGCGCTGTTGATTCCTGAACCCGTGTTAGGGGAATGTGCGGGTCAACATCGCTGCAGCCTAAAAACACGGTCATGCCGGCCATGTCTTGCCCGTAGCGGTTAGTGTCTAGGGTCTCGCCGATGAGCCCACCACTGAGCGCTACTACTGCACCGTAAGGGCGCGGGTTTCGAGCGGCGTACTCGAGCGCCAAACAGGCACCCTGTGAAAAGCCACCTAGAACAAGTTTCTCAGCAGGAATACCTGCGGCTAATACGTGTTTCACAAGGTTATCAACTAACGTAAGCGCAGAGGTTAAAAAGGGTTCGTTTTGGGTAGTGGGCACGGTAAACCGCTGCGGATACCACTGCCGCCCGTAAGCTTCAGGTGCTATAAAACAAGTATCTTCTACTTCGAGATACTCACTTAAGCCGAGGATGTCGGCTGCGTTTGCACCGCGCCCGTGCAGTAAAATGACAGCGCGCTTTGCAGCTTGTAGAGGCGTACCAAGCTGTCGCACGGGTTGCTGTGCGTGAGGGTTATTAGCTGTATGCGGGGATGTATTGATAGTCATGAGTCTAACCTCATTCTAAAGACTACGTTCTAAAGGCTACGTTCTAAAGGATTACTTGGTGCTAGAGAACTGCTTGGCGTTGTACGCGGGCTAACATCAAGCTTAGATAAATGAAGCTTGGGCAGGTGATCTTCGATACGCGCGCGTTGGGGTTCGTACCAACTTGGGAGCTGTAAGCGTTCACCGAGTTGCTCGAGCGGTTCATCGGTGGCAAAACCGGGGGCGTCGGTCGCAAGCTCAAACAACACACCGCTGGGTTCCCGAAAATAGATGGAGTGAAAGTACTGCCGGTCTTGAACAGGGGTTACATTCACACCTTTGTGGCGCAAGTTAGCAAGGTACTCGGCTTGTTCGCTGTCGTCTTGATTACGAAACGCCACGTGATGCACCGACCCTGCACCCAAACGAGCAGGTAGTGCGTGGGGTTGAATCAGCAAATCTACAATTTGCCCGCCTGCTAGTTCAAAGCGTTTGCGCTGCGCGCCGCGTTGGTTAACACCTTCGTGCATAGATTGCTGGGCCGTTAAGCCTAAATGGTGTGTTAGAAGATGTTCGCTGCCGCTGGCACTGTTCACCACCAATGTGACGCTGTGAAAGCCGCGCAGTTGATGCTCAGCAGGCACATCACTTTCTTCCCAAGGACGGATGTCAGGTGCATGATGTTGGGCGATAAGCTCGAGCCCCATGCCATCAGGGTCATTAAAGCCAAGCACGGTTTCACCAAAGCGTGTGCTTTCAGTTAGCTCGAGCTGCTTCTCCGCTAGCCGCTGCCGCCAGTACTCCAGTGAGTTTAGGCTGATGCTGTAAGCAGTAGCACCCACCTCACCGCTGCCGCGCGTGCCGCGTTTCATATGCGGCCAGGGGAAAAACGTCAAAATAGTGCCGGGGCTGCCCTGATAATCCCCGTAGTAGAGGTGGTACGTACCGGGGTCGTCGAAGTTCACGGTTTGTTTAACGAGTCGCTGGCCCAGTACATCTCGGTAGAACTCGAGGTTGTGTTGGGGGTCACTCGCCATAGCGGTGATGTGGTGAAAACCTTGGACTGGATGGGTCATACTAACTCCTCCTAAAGTCAATTAGTTTAATATTAAACCTTTCGATGTTAAACTATGTTGTCCAATTGACTGGAGGCATATCGTGTTGAGAGTGTCTAAAGATGATAGTTTTGAGCGCAGCCGCAGAGCGCAGCAGCTTTTTTGATGGCTGATGCCCATCTTCTACTAGCAGTTCCAGGATAAGTTCCCCCACGCTGAGCGGGTTTGTTTCGACTCGCCTAGCTCGCATCTGGAGTTGCTAGGGCAACTTCAGATGGAAATGCTTTACAAATACTTGGAAATACTTGGCAATCGCCGAGGCGTTCAGGTTCACCTCGATTACGGCTGCTAAAGCTTCACTGTCTGGTCAAGGGTCAAATCGTTAACACTTACGCTCGCTTGCGTCACAGGTCGTTACTATCCGCTTGCGTAAATCCAATGACTAGCCCAGCCCATCGCTAGCCAACATGCACAGTTGAGTTAACCAAAACGCACGGTTTATTAACCAAAACGCACGGTGCGGTGAGACAGTAACCAGCCTTCATCGCTAGCATAAAGTTCGTCTACGTATTGCCCGGCATAGGCAATGTCAATTTTGAATGAGGCCATCTCTTGGCGGGTAATGAGGAAGCTCGAGCGCACATAGGCGGTCTGCTCAGAGACATCTAGAAACATGGTGTTCATCACCATGTGACGGGTAAAGACGCTCACATCTTTACGCACAAGCCAGGTGTTTTCTAAAAAGCGCACAATACTTTCACGCCCGTGGTGAACGCGCGGCGCGCTCGAGCCAATGTAATAGGTTGCCAGTGTC
>JBCCOX010000078.1:0-11792 GCA_039025155.1 Deinococcota bacterium
ACCTGAAGCCCAACTTGACCGCTTTTTGTTTAAAATTATGATTTACCGCCCCAACCAAGACACCCTCAAACGCATTTTACGTACCACGACAGGCACAACTGAGGGTACCATTACGCCTATTTTTAGCCGTGAAGAACTTTTAGAGTATCAGCAGCTACTGCGGGCAGTGCCAATTGCTGAGCGGGCGCTCGAGTACGTCGTGCAACTCACTGAAGCAAGTCATAACCATCCGCTGCTTAGACTAGGGGCCAGTCCACGTGGCGCGCAGGCGATGGTGCTGGCCGCCAAAGGTTATGCGCTCACTGCTGGCAGGCCGAATGTAGAACTTGAAGACATCCGCCGGGCCATGTTACCTGCTTTGCGCCACCGCTTACTGCTTGGCTTTGAAGCTGAGGTGGAAGGGCGCAATGTGGATGACATAGTGCTCGAGCTACAACAGCAAGTTGATCAAGTCAGCGCGTAACACTCGTGATTAGCACTCGCACCCGCGCGTTGCTTGACCGCTATACACTGGCCTCAAAAGCGCTATCCGTTACCTCTGGTGAGCGCAGTGCCAGCGAGGTTGGGCAAAGCGTGGAGTTTTACGACTTTCGCCAGTACCAACCCGGTGACGAATTACGCTATGTGGACTGGAAGGTTTATGGACGCACCGGGCGGCTTTACACGCGCCTTTTCCAAGCTGAGCGCACTATGAGCATTCACGTGCTGCTGGACACCAGCGCCAGCATGGGTGTGGGCAACAAAGCGCGCTACGGACGCATTTTGGCGCAGCTTTTAAGTTACGTCGCCCAACTGGACGCACGCTGTCAAGTGCATTTGTTTGACTCGAGCCAATCCTTACCTGCCACCACCCGCGCGCATATCCCAGCGCTGTGGGAGTTTATTGAGGCTGCCCCAGTCTTGCGCGGTGAAGCCTACACGCCAGCTACCTCCATTCAAAGTTTTGCGCTGTCGCATAGCCTCACTACGGGAGCAGGTTTGGTGTTGGTCATTTCGGACTTACTAGATGAAATGCCGCTGCGCACGCCGCTAGTCGCGTTACGTGCCAAAGGCTTTGACGTGAGCTTTTTACAAGTGATGGCAGATGAAGACCTGTCACCTTCGCCGGAGCGCTTACAGCTTATTGATGCTGAACTTGGAACCAAATTAACAGTAAATCCAGATGAGGTGAGCCTTTACCGTGAGCGAGTGCGCGCGTTTTTGGAGACAACCAGAGCCACCATCTTGCAAGCTGGCTTTCGGCATGTACTGCTAACCATTCATGAACAAGCTGATGATGACCTCGAGCGTCAAGCTTTTGCTGCGCTTATCCGCGAAGGCATGTTGATTAAACGCTAGTTGATAATGGCAACCTTATTCATCATGTCAAGAATGCAGGTGTAAAGGGCGTGTTCTAAAAACGTCAGGTGTTTCCTGAGATGGAAGATTGACCTGGGAATAAACCTCCCCTAGCCCCTCCTCATAGGAGGGGGACATATGAACGCCGAAGGATAACCATCAGCTATGTCACTCACATCATCTTCAACATCCACTGAAGCTCCTAAGATTCCTGTTTGGCTTGCGGATGGTTTAGCAGCATTGAGTGTTGTGTTGGTGCTGATTCCGCAATCACTTGCCTATGCTGAACTCGCTGGCATGCCGCCGTATTACGGGCTTTATGCGGCTGCTCTGCCGCCAATTGCAGCGGCCTTTTTTGCCTCGAGCATCTACTTGCAAACTGGCCCCACGGCACTCACAGGCATTCTCACCTTTGGGGCATTGGCGAGTGTGTTTAGTCCAGCAAGTTCCGAGTTTGTGCTGGCGGCATCACTTTTGGCCCTTGCTGTTGGCCTGTGGCGGGTTGCCATTGGTGTGTTTAAGTTGGGTGCCATTGCGTATTTTATGTCTCAGCCGGTGTTGCGTGGGTTTACCACGGCGGCAGCACTCTTGATTATCAGTTCGCAGCTACCATCTGCTGTGGGGGTCTCGCCGCCTTCGGGAACAGTCGTGGAAGAATTGCTGTGGACGCTTACGCGAGTCTCGAGCTGGCAACCTCTTGCCCTACTTATGGCGGGTTTGAGTGCCGTCATCATCATCATCTCTAAGCGGCTTTCGCCACTTTTGCCCGGTGTGTTTGTGGCGGTTGTGATGACAACGCTATTAAGTAGGGTCGTGAATTACAACGGGCCCGTGGTCGGCAGTGTAAATGTTGCCCGCGTGCCCATCACCTTGCCGTGGCAGGTCATGCGTAATCTTGCTGGGGAGACATCTTGGACAGCACTTCTTGGATTGCTCCCACAACTATTGGTGAGTGGGTTAGTGATTGCGGTAGTGGGCTTTGCGGAGGCGACCTCAATTGCGCGCGCGTTTGCCGCTGAAACGCGCAGCCGCTGGAACCCAAATCAAGAGTTTATAAGTCAGGGCGTTGCGAATATCGCCTCGAGCTTCGTGTCTAGCTTTCCGGTTGGTGGCTCGTTTTCGCGCAGCGCGCTATCTCGCACGGCAGGTGCTAAAAGCCGCTGGAATGGTGCTATCACAGGGGCACTTGTGTTTGGGGCACTTCCACTCATGCCACTTCTAGCACGCCTACCCAACGCGGTGCTGGCTGCTATTGTGATTGTGTCGGTCAGCAAGCTGGTGCGCTTTAAGCCGATGCTCACCCTTTGGCGTTTATCCCGCCCGCAGTTTGTGACGGCGTGGCTCACCTTTGTGGCCACACTACTGCTATCTCCCCGTTTGGATTACGCCATTTTGGTGGGCATTGGGGCCAGTTTGTTAATTCACTTGTACCGCCAGATGCAACTTAGGGTGAGCAGTTACTACGACGATGACAGCCTCTATGTGGTGCCGTCTGGTGTTTTGTGGTTTGGGTCGGTGCAGCGCTTTGAAGATGCCATGGACAGGTTGCTCGAGAGTAACGTGAGTATCTCGAGCATTGTCATTGACGGGCGCAGTTTAGGGCACGTGGATTTAAGTGGTGCCATGGCGATTGTAGACAGCTTACAAGATGCTGAAGAAAATGGCATCAGTATTGAAATTCAAGGGCTGTCTGACCGGATGATGCGGATTATTGAGGAGCTGCGGCTCGAGCAGCATTAGGGTATAGCTCGAGCCTGCTGAGTGTTAGTAAGCGTTAATCCACGTATTCAAATCCCGGTGGCGCAGGCACGCGCCGGGCGATGCTGCGACTACTTGGCACAGGCTCATCATCTTCAAGAAATCCAAGGGTCTGTAACTGTTGACTAACCCAACTCATCCCCGGCCCATCGTGATAGTGCACCCCACTTGTGCCCCCGTGTGTTTGTGAGGGGCGGATGGTGTAAATGCCTTGCCTCGAGCCGTCTAAGCGGAAGTTTTCCTGCGTGTCAGATGGAATAAATCTACCTGCTTGAACTTCTAAGTTCACCCGCACATTGTCTGGCATCACATCGTTAAGGTCTTTGAGGCTAAGTTGTCCTGAGACTTCAATGCGGTTGCAGGGGCTACCTGAGGCCAGTGGAAACGGACGCATAAAGCCTTGCCTATCGTAGTAGTCCTGAATGGAAGGTTCATGGTCGTCCCACCAGACCAAGCAGATACCATCTAGCGAGATAGCGTAGTCAACGCTAATGTCTGGCTGATTAAACAGCAGCAAATTCATCCACACCGTGCCGTGCGAGTGACCCACGGTGATAACCCGTGTGGGATTGTCAAAACCGTCGATCCAGTCGTTGTAGACGTTCTCGAGGTAGGCCTCAGCTTCAAGGTAGCCCACAGGTGGGTCTGTAAATACGCTGGGAACATCTGCTGATAAACGGGCTGCATAACTTTGGTACTCGACGCTGTAGCCTTCTGCTTGCAAGGTGTTTTGCAAGGTTTGAAGCGTCCTAGCACCGCCATCAAGGTAAGCTGTATTTTCCTCAGGGGCAACACATACCAAGACGCCACAACGCCCCGCAAATCCAACAATGACCACATCTGGTGAGCCTGTAGGACGTAAATTTGGCACGTTAATCGTTACATCTTGGCTGCTACTGGCAGACGCACCGTCATCATCAGTTACGGTAAGGCGCACGCTAAACGTGCCTGCTTGGCTATAGCGGTGGCTTGTCTGTACGCCATCCACAGCACCGCCTTCACTACCTGTGCCATCCCCAAAATCCCAGCGATACTGCTGGATAGTGCCGTCTGGATCAGTTGATGTGCTTGCATCAAAGCTAATCGTAGGCGCATTGGTGACATCTACCATAAACGCTGCCGTGGGTAGTTGGTTAGGGTCAGGATTGTCGATGACTGTAATGGGAGTTTCAAGTTCGGTCGTAAGTTCCCCATCTGAAACTATCACCGAGAGCGTGTAGTTGCCCGCTTGTGCAAATGTGTAGTCGAGCGTGTTGCCTGTTTGGTCTAGGGCTATGCCGTCCACTTGCCAGCTTAAGGTAATAGCATCGCCGTCTGGATCACTGGCGGTAACGGTGGCGCGAATGTCTAACGGTGCTTGCCCGCTGGTGGGTGTCACCGAAAGTTGTCCGCTGGGTGCGCGGTTAACGGGTGCAGGGTCAGAGCTGCTCGAGCAGGCAACAAGGACCACGCTCAACATCACAATAACTGTACGGGAATGCATTAGCTGGTGTAATCTCATCGATATTCATTGTAAAGCAGTTGAGTCAGCAGATGTTCTGGTCAAAAGGTCATAACAAGACTTCTTCAGACTGCGCTACCCGGTTTTTATAAACGTCAAATTTGTATTGCATGTCCTCGAGGTGCATAAACGCTGCCTGTGCCAGTCGCGTGTCGCGTCCCAAAGGTAACTCGTAAAGATAACGCGCCAACCGTGCCAACCACCACACCAAAATGACATGTCTGTAAACAAAGATGGGTTTTGCTAATTCAGGGACTCCCAAGCTATGTACATAAGCATCAACAAAGTGATGCCAACGCGCGTCATCAACATCAAGATAACTCGGGTGAGCGGTGAGTTCAGCAAGTTCAAAAAGCGGATTGCCCCAACCGCTGTTTTCCCAATCAACCGAGTAAAGCGTATCCGTTTGCCAAATGAGGTTGAGGATATTGCTGTCTGTGCGGCATAAGCAAGGTTGTTGACGTGGTGTGGTGATGGTGAGCTGGGACAGTCTAGCAGTGGTGTTGGTGAGTTCTTGAGACGCAGGAGACTTTGCGAGTTGCGCGTTGACGAGGTTGACGGCGTCATCCATTGAGAAAGCAGTAAGTGCAGCCGGTTGAAGGTTGTTTTTGTAATGATCGTTCAACTTGTCTGAGGTGATGCTGTGAATGGTGAGGAAGTGCTCGAGCAACCGTGTCCAATCACCATCTGTTAAAGGGGGCTGCTGCTTAACCTCGCCCTCGAGCCAAGTTTGCACCATAACTGGATACACAAACGTTGTTGTGTCTAAATAAAGTGCTTTAGGCGCAAGTACATAGCCTGTTTGCTGGATAGCTTGCAAGGCATAGTATTCACGTGCTGCTCGCTGGCGTTCGTCTCGAGGTGTAAATTTGATAGCAACTTGTTGATGGCCTCGCACCGCTTTGTAGAGCAGGTTATTGGCACCACCTGAAACTCGCTGATAGCACCAACCAGATGTGTAACCTTGCTGTGGAAATTCTTGTGAGGCAAGGTGAGCCAGTACAAGGTGAGCCAGTACATCGTCAAACACGTTGATTCAAATGTATTGCTTGAAGTTAATAACGCTTCCGCTTGGCCCGTTTTGCAAACGCCCGCGGACGCCGCGCACTTGGTGTTTTGTCAACCTTGAGTTTGTAGGCTCTAGCAACTTGGTAAGCCCGCTGTCCATGCATAGCAACAAGCCCTTTGCGGGTTTTTCTGAAAACTTTAAGTTGCCCAGCGTCGTCTTTTTCAATTACAAATGTATACCCGCTGTAACGAAAACCTTCTTCTTTGGGCGTGTCTCGAGGCTGTTGTGCAGAATTTTCGTCGGACATTACATGCACCTCTTTGGTAACTGTGTGTTTTAGTACATACATGCAGTCATCTGAATATAAATTAGCTTGAAGATACTGGCAGTGTAGCGTGTTAGCAGGTTAATTATCTCAAGTGGATACAGCTTGCTGAAAAATGCGTTCGTCTTTGAAACAATATGATGGTGGAGGGCGCAACCTCATTATGTCATAATATTGCAGCTCTGCTTACGATTTTGAGGGCGAGAATGCTTTTCTAGAACACAAATATAGCCACTTCAAAGGTAACTTCATCAAACCTCCATATTTCCCGAATAGAGCGTTGACATGTTCGGGTGATAGTAAACTTGCGCAGTTAATCTGCAAACCACGTTGACCCACGTCTAACGTCAAGATTCAATCACACGCTGCGTGCCCCTAAGCACCCTGAGGAGAATTTATGCGCAATCTTATTAGTTTTTTTATTCGTAGGTACGTGATGGCGATTGCTATCTTTGGGGCTATGGCGCTGTTTGGCGTTATTAGTTTGCAAAGTCGCGGCATTGAGTTTTTTCCAGATATTTCTCTTCCTATTGTAACCGTAACAACTGTGTACCGAGGTGCTACACCTGAAGAAATGGCAAGGGATGTCTCCGAAGTCATCGAAGACGAACTCGTGACCATTCCCAATATCGCATCTGTAAGTTCGTCCAATTTTGATGGCCTCAGTTTAGTGATCGCCGAATTTGAATTTGACGTTGATGTGGATGAAGCAGCTATCTCTGTTGATCAAAAAGTAAGTGCGATTACTGGATTTTTACCTGAAAATGCTGACGCACCAACGGTTGATAAATTTGACCCAACAGACGCCCCTGTGTTGAGTTTTGTGGTGTTAGCACCGGGCGAAGACCTGCTAGACGTTCAAGACTTTGCAGAAGATACCCTTGAACCTGCGCTCTTGCAAGTGCGTGACGTTGCCCAAGTGAGCGTGGTTGGGGAGACCGAGCGGCAAGTGTTTGTGTATTTAGAGCCGGACTGGCTCGAGCGCTACGGCTTAAGTGCCCTAGCTGTGAATAACGCGATTCAACAAGCTTCCTCTGACCAATCTGCTGGAGATATTTCTATTTCGGGCCAGCGCGCGCTCATCGCTAGTAAAAATAGCTTTACCAGCGCACAAGACGTAAGTGAGGCCCTGATTGATTCAACGCGGGGTCTGCGCGTAAGCGACGTCGCCGTGGTGCGTGAAGGCCACGAGGAAATTACGAGTTACACCCGTTTCAACGGACAATCTGCCGTGCTTGTAGAAGTGCGCCAAGCCTCTGGAAGTAACTCTGTAGCTGTCGCGAACGACGTGCTGGACGCACTAGCCGAATTTCAACTACCAGAGGGCTACAGTACAGAGGTTGTATTAGACGCTGCCAGCTTCACCGAAAGTATGGTCAGTAACACTACCAACTCCATTATTCAAGCGGTCATTGCAGTTGCGCTTGTAACCTTGTTTTTCTTGGGACGTTTGGGGTCAACGTTTTCGGTAGCACTAGCGATTCCACTCACTATGGCGGGTGCGTTCATCTTCATGCAGTTTGTGGGTTTGGATATTAACCTTATGACGCTGGTGGCAATCACCGTGGCTGTTGGGATTGTGGTGGACGACTCAACCGTGATTGCCGAAAACGGTGAAAAACGTTTAGCTAAAGGCCTCAAACGTAAAGATGCTGCGCTCGAGGGAGCAGGTGAGGTTGCTAACGCCGTACTTGCGTCTGCGCTGGCGCTTTTAGCTGTATTTGTGCCGCTCTCACTACTTCCTGGCGTGGTTGGACAGTTTTTTGCTAACTTTGCGCTGGTCATGGCTGCGACCATTGTAGTGTCTTACTTTGAAGCCATGTTTTTTTTACCTGTGCGTCTTGCCTATTTGCCCAACCCACTGCCAGCTAGTTGGCGTGATCTGGCAAGCGCGCCCGGACACATCGGTAGGGATATCCTCTGGGGGCTTAGGCTCTACCTCAAACCCTTAGTTTGGGTGGTCCTTGTCGTTGCTGGGCTCATCATGCGCCAGCAGTTTGGGCTTTTAGCGTTAGTGGTGCTAGCGGCTCCGTTTGCGCTTGGGGCCATCGGCTATGTTTTTAGGCTCATTATTACCTTCCTTGGTGCCATAACGCGCAGTATCTACCAAGTTGTCAACGCTGGTATGCAGCGTTTGTCACAAGCTTACGGTAATGCCGTCGGAACAGCTTTAAATCACACGTGGCTTGTGTTTATCATCACGGGACTTTTTGTTGGTAGCTTAGCTATTGCGGGCCGCTACGTGCAATTTACCTTTGTACCTGAATACGATACCGAGGCTCTTACGGCAATACTAGAACTGCCTGCTGGGTCAAGCTTGGAAACAACCGACCAATTAAGCGGTTTAGTTGAAGGGGCGTTGCTCGAGCACCCTGAAGTAACCAATGTACTCACAGTTGTGGGTAGTGGTGAATTTGCTGGGCAAGCGAGCGCTGAACTTGCTGAGTTTACAGTCCTCACGACCCCCAAAAATAGCCGCGAAGATAACGTCTACGCACTTGCTCCCCAAGTTGAGGAGTACCTGAAAGAGACCCTAGCTGCTTACCCTGAAGCAGACATTCGCGTAGATGTAGGCACAACGACAGGCGGTGATGATGACGCTACAAGAGATGTGTTCCGGCAAAGCATTTACTCTGACGACCTAGCTGCCGTTCGCAACGCTGAACCTGACGTGTTTGCCTTTTTTGACGCCAGTCCTGAGCTTAGAAACGTCACCTCAGACTTGGGAAATGCCATCAACGAACGGTCATTTATTATTGATCGTGCGTCGCTGGTTGGCACGGGCATTTCTATAAGTGACATCTCGCGCTTGTTACGTCTTTATAATGTGGGCACAACAGTTGCCCAGCTCGAGGCAGACAGCAGCAGCACAACCGTCAATCCCTATACCGATGCCGATGTAGTTGTAACCGTAGACCCAACCCTAGTTGCTGACGAACAGTCACTTTTGAGTTTGCCCGTCTACGCACCAGCACTTCAAACCAGCTTACCGTTAAGTACCTTTGGCAGCTTTGAAACACGCTTAACACTCTCGCAAATTAACCGTGTAGATCAGCAATACGGGGTGAACTTTGAAGCTGACCCAGCGCCTACTGTCAATTCTACATTAGCGTTACAAAGTGACTTGCGCGCGCTCGCGGTGCAAGAAAATGTTACGGCCCCTAATGTACGCATTGCAGATGCTGCTGGCGTAGACCCCACAGCTGAACTTGCGCAATACGCACCCATTGCTCTAGTGGTAGCGATTTTGCTCAACTATTTGGTGATTGCTAGCCAGTTCAACTCCTTCCGCTTTCCCCTTTACTTACTTAGCACGGTGCCTTTGGGGGTTGTGGGCGCTATCTGGACGTTGGTGCTAACCAACACGCAACTTACCGTGTTTGGCGTTTTGGGCATCACTATGCTTGTTGGGCTAGTTACCAAAAACGCTATCTTATTGCTCGAGGTTGTGCTTGTTACTATGGAAGAAAAAGACATGACCTTGCGAGATGCGTTGGTTGAAGCCGCCACAGCACGCTTGCGCCCTATCATCATGACAACTATCACGGTTATTATCATTGGCATTCCCATGGTAACTAGCCAAGGGATAGGTGCCGAGATTCTTTACTCGCTCGGCTGGGTTATTGTTGGTGGCATGACCGTAGCCGCGTTTTTGACACTGTTTTTAGTGCCTGCTGCGTTCTATCACTTTGAGCGCAAACACTACGGTGACGTACTTGCAGTAAGCGAAGGTGAAACCGCCTCACCCACAGGCTTACGCCGTTTGTGGGCAACATTTGCTAAACAGTCCTAGACTCCTCATAAACTAGACTCCTCACAAATTAAGCTAGTCCAAGCGTCTGCAAGGCAACCTGTAGGCGCTTTTGCTAGGTTCGACTAGTCTCGACTTGGGTAACTGTCACGCCCAATGACGTATAAACGCTGGTCGCAGCATTATCTAACGTGTTCACAATTAAACCGCTAATTTCTGTGGTGGGCATAATCATATACGCAGACGCCACGCCCAGTTTTTCTTCCGAGGCCATCACCAAGGTCTCAGCAGCGTGCGTGCTCAAGGCGCGTTTCATATACGCCTCTTCCAAATTGCCGGTACTAAGACCCGCTTCAGGATGAACGCCGGTTACGCCCATAAAATACAGGTCTGCGCGAATGTGAGAGAGGGCCTCGAGAGCCGCCGTACCAACCGTCACGACTGAGTGTTTATCCAGCTTGCCGCCAATGAGAACCACCTCAATGCTGGGGTGATTAGCTAACTCAACAGCAATGGTTGGACTGTGGGTGACAACGGTTGCGTGCAAGGTTTTGGGTAGACACTTAGCAAGTTGCAAGGTCGTTGTGCCGCCATCAAGTATCACAATTTGGCCATCTTGAATCATGCTGCTGGCAGCTCGAGCTAGCGCCCGTTTACTGCTTGTTGCGATGCTTCCCCGGGTATGAATATCTGCCGTTGCGCTAGATGCCGGGAGCGCACCTCCGTGGACACGTTGCAACAACCCTTCTTTAGCAAGTTCACGTAGATCGCGGCGAATGGTGTCTTCAGATAGGTTGAGGTTGTGGGCTAATGTTTTAGCGACAATTTGCCCGTCTTGCTCGAGCCTCTCCAAAATAAGTTGCCTGCGTTGCTGAGTTAACATGCCCCAAGCTTACACGAAAATTCTTGACTTTACACGAAATTACACGCATAATCGTGTTGTCTTTTATCTTCTTGTAGGGAAAGGGGCAACATGACAACACCTACCAAACCACCCGTACACAACCGCGTGCGTATTCACAGTGTAGAGGTCCTTTCAGACGACTGGTACACGCTCAAAAAGACAACCTTTGACTATTTACGTAACAGTGGGGACTGGCAAACTCAACGCCGTGAAACCTACGACCGGGGTAATGGTGCGACTATTTTGCTCTACAACTTGGCAAAACGCAGCGTGATTTTGACGCGCCAGTTTCGCTTTCCAGCGTTTGTAAACGGTTTAGCGGATGGGCTTTTGATTGAAACTGCTGCAGGGTTACTAGATGACGCCGACCCAGAGGCTCGCATTCGTGCAGAGGCTGAAGAAGAGACAGGCTACCGCGTGCAGCACGTGCAAAAAGTTTTTGAAGCTTACATGAGTCCGGGGTCAGTGACCGAAAAGCTTTATTTTTTTGTTGCTGAATACGATGCTAAAGACAACGTAAGTCAGGGAGGTGGCGTGGTCAGTGAAGGGGAAGATATTGAGGTACTCGAGCTACCCTTTACCACCACCTTAACCATGATTCACACAGGTGAAATTGCCGATGGCAAGACGATTATGCTCTTACAGTATGCTGCGCTGCACGTTTTTGCACATTTGAAATCTTCTGAGGCTGAGGTCATCAACTAGCTTGTAGTTAAGATTTAAGATGAGGCTAGCTCGAGGTCCGTCATTTCATCTAAAGAATCTTGTAAGGTTCCCGCATGAACTTTGAGATGAACAATAGATGCGTACAGCTCACCATCTAACTCATAGTAAGCTTCAACATCTTCTGAATCTTGTTTATGTGGCGTACGTATATCAATGTCCTTAGACACTTCTAGCCATTTTTGGTGAAGATCAATAAAATAAAGATATTTATCAATCTCTACTTAATGATGGTTTTATTTACGAATGCGTTTGTTATTGCACAACCAAGCTAAAGATAAAATAAACTCAATCACTATATTTAATGTCTCAAGGCAATCTACAACGTGCTTTCTTGAGATTGTCTTTATAGTGAAATCAGCTTGGTGATGCATTATTATCTCGAGGTAATCCCTATATAAAAACCTAACGCGACAAGTTAGCGTTAGGTTCAATATTCTTATACTTACAAAATGGCGGAGAGAGAGGGATTCGAACCCTCGA
>JBCCOX010000079.1:0-11734 GCA_039025155.1 Deinococcota bacterium
CCCTCGAGCCAATCACCGGGGTGCAGCACCGCGCCAAAATTAGGAATATCCCTCGGAACACCCGTTAAGTACTGTAAATCAGCAGATAGTGGCAAAAAGGCAAGTTCAGCCTGTCCTGTTAAGCGGCTTTGGAACGCTGTTAATCGCTGTTGGTAGTTCATCATCACCCCTTAAGTTTTATAGCTCATCGTATTGCTTTGGCTTCTTGCAAGCCTGACTCACTCACGTTGCTTTGATGACGACAACGTCTCAAATGACTCCCACCATTGTGTGTGTCACGCACATGGCGTTTAATGCAAGTTGGCTGTTGACCAGAGTTTTACACAAGTCTGGCGACAAATTAGAAACAATGTATTAAGAGCTTCGTCTGTCATATAAAGTCTATGTGAATAAGTCTCCAGAGTATTGTGATACTATACAGGTCATTTTCATCGGTATCGTGTAAACGACCAAGAAGGAGAGATATAGTGTTTGCTTTACGACAGTCTGTGCGGCGTTCATATGTTGCGTTGTATCTAGTGTTTATGGCGTTTGTGGTGTTTGGGACGGCTTACGCCCAAGACGACAAGGTCTTGGTTGTGGGTCACGCAGAAATCACCGAAGCTTACGATCCCGCGCATGCGTTTAACCCCACCAGTGGCATGGTCAACCGCGTCGCGTACAACACGCTTGTGACGTTTCCAGATGGAGACGCCAGTTCCATCGAATCGCTGCTTGCATCCTCATGGTCAATCTCGGAAGATGGACTAACCTACACCTTTAATTTACGGGAGGATGTCACGTTTGCAAATGGCGACCCTGTAGAAGCTGAAGATGTTGTGTTTTCATTCAATCGCCTCAAAAATATCAAAGCCCAACCGTCATTCTTAACCGACCCCATCGCCTCGTTGGAGGTTGTGGATGCGAAGACGGTTAACATTACCGTCACCGAGCCGCGTCCCTCGTTTTTATCTGAACTTGCCAACACAGCCTTTTCGGTCACTAATGCCGAAGTCGTGCAAGCTAATGGTGGCACAGACGCTGCTGATGCCGCAGAGACAGATGGCGCGTTAGAGTTTCTTGACCAAACTTCAGCAGGAAGTGGGCCGTACCTGCTCGAGTCATGGACCCCGCAAGAAGAAACTGTGCTAGTACGCAACCCCAATTACTGGGGTGAGCCGCCTTACTTTGACCGCATTATCATTGTGAACATCCCTGAGGCGGCAACCCAAAAAGTTGCGCTCGAGTCAGGCAACATTGACCTGGCCACTGACCTTTCACCTGACCAAGTCGTTGACCTTGAAGGCGATGACGACATCAGCATCTTCTTAGGACCAGGGCGCTGGACGCACTTTTTGCTTATGAACCGCGACCCCGACATCGGCGGGCCGGTAGCTGACCCGCAGGTTGCCCAAGCCATTCGCTTGGCGCTGGATTACCAGGGGTTTCGTGACCTCTGGGCAGGTAGCGTGACGCCGGGTAGCAACATGTGGATTGGCCTCGCGGGAGCTTACGGGCAAGATCAATCGGTAGAGCGCGACCTAGCGCGCGCCCAAGAACTTATGGCGGCAGCAGGCTACGCAGATGGGTTTGACATCAGCCTGAGCTACCCGGATATGACTTGGAACGGCGTGAGTTTAAGCACCAACGCTCAGAAGATTCAGGCAGATTTAGCCGAGATTGGCATTAGCGTGTCGTTAAATCCGGGTGAAGTGCAAGTTTCTTTAGAAGAGTACCGCAATGGCCAGCAGGGGTTTGGCTACTGGTTCTGGGGTCCAGACAAGCTTGATCCTGTGGATTTCCTCGAGTTTTTACCGGGCGGAAAAGTTGCCACCGACCGCACTAAATGGTCACCGGAGATGACCTCCCCAGAGATTCTTACGCTCATTGAACAAGCCAAAGTTGAATCTGACGACGCTGCTCGTATGGAGCTTTTTAGCCAGCTTCAAGACTATGCCCAAGCTAGCGGTGCGTTTGCCCCCTTTAGCGTGCCAGCCGTTCAAACCGCTTTCCGCGCCGACATCGAGGGCTATGTTTGGCATCCGCAGTGGGGTCTAGACTTAGCACTTTTAAGCCGTAGTGAATAATAGGGCAGCAGGGGTGCAAGGTCTTGCACCCCTGCTGCCCCCGTTGGCTACATGTGTTCCTAATGCCCATTTATCAATACATTCTTAGACGCATCCTCTTTGCCATCCCACTACTCCTTGGCATCACGGTGGTGGCGTTTTTGATTGCCAACGCCATCCCTGCTGACCCCATCAATGCCAACCTGCCGCAAAGTGCACTTAATAATGAGGCTTTGGTGGCTGCCTTTCGGGAAAAGTGGGGCTTGGATGAGCCGCCGCATATTCAATACCTAACTTACCTAGGCAATTTGCTACAGGGTGACATGGGAACCTCGATTAAAACTCAAAACCCCATACTGGCAGACATTCGTCAGTTTTTGCCTGCTACGGTTGAGCTGGCAACATTTGCAATTGTCATTGGTTTGGTTTTGGGCATTAGCTTTGGGATAATCTCAGCGGTGTGGCGCAATTCTTTTGTGGATTATCTGGTGCGGGTTTTTGCACTCATCGGCGTGAGTTTTCCGGTGTTTTTGCTGGCGCTGGTTGCTCTGTCGGTGTTTCATGCCCAACTAGGCTGGGCAGCAGGTCCCGGCAGGCTAGGGTTTTTGGTGCGTGACCCGCCGCATGTCACAGGCTTTTTTACGATTGATAGTTTGCTGGCGAGGCAATGGTCAACCTTTCGCAATTCGCTAGCGCATTTGGTGTTGCCGAGTAGCGTGCTTGGTATTTATGTTTCAGGCATCATTGCTCGCATTACCCGATCTTCACTGCTTGAAACTTTAGGGTTGGATTATATTCGTACGGCAAGGGCCAAGGGACAGCTCGAGCCTCGTATCGTTCTGCGCCATGCTCTTTCCAATGCGTTGATTCCTGTAGTAACCATGCTAGGGGTGCTTTACGGCAATTTGCTAGCTGGCGCTGTCCTCACCGAGTCAATTTTTGCCTGGCCGGGCATAGGGCGCTACGCATTTCGAGCCTCAACCTCGCAAGATTTCCCTGCCATCATGGGGATAAGTATGTTGATTGCGCTAATTTATGTGTTGGCAAATTTTGTTGTTGATATGCTTTATTTTGTGATTGACCCACGGATTCGGTATTCGTGAACAATCTCCTCCGAGCAGTCCTGCCTTACCCACAACGTTGATACCATGACAAAAACCTCCATAACCAAAGCCCCCACGTCAAATTCACCTACACTTGACCTTCAAAAGCAGCTCAAACAATTGCAGCGCCATCCCGAGGTGATTGTGGGGCTAGTAGTAGTTGTGGCTTGGTGTCTGCTAGCCATCTTTGCACCTTTGATTGCACCGTTTGACCCGCTCGAGCAAAACATACCCGACCGCTTGCAAACGCCCAACAGCACCTACTGGCTAGGTACTGATGAACTGGGACGCGATATTTTTAGTCGGGTGCTCTACGGCGGGCGCATCACCATTCCGGCAGGTTTGGCAGTCATTGTGATTGACGGCATTTTGGGCTGGCTCATCGGCGCGGTGGCAGGCTACCTAGGTGGCATCTGGGATGAAATTATGATGCGCCTCACCGAGCTATTTATGGCGTTTCCAACCATTATTTTGGCGATGGCGATTACTGCGGCTTTGGGTCCGAGCATCCGCAACGCCGTGTTAGCGCTAGTGATTGTGCGCTGGCCAAATTATGCCCGCTTGACTCGAGGCTTAATCATCGAAGTCAAAACTAATGATTACGTTGAAGCAGCAAAGGGTCTTGGCGCAAAAGCACCCTATCTACTTTTCAAGACGCTCCTACCCAACAGCATTGCACCAACCGTGGTTTACGGCACGCTAGATATTGGCAATGCGATTTTGATTTTTGCAGGCTTGAGTTTTTTGGGGCTGGGTCCTGAACCTGCCTCACCTGAGTGGGGACGGATGATTTCAATTGGCATTGACTTTTTTGACCAATGGTGGATGTGGCTTTTTCCGGGGCTGGCCATTGCTAGTTTGGTGATGGCGTTTAACTTTATTGGCGACGGCTTGCGCGATATGCTTGACCCCAGATTAGGAAGTTAGCAGAGGATAAAGCTGTGACACTAAAACTATGAAACTCGAGTACCTCAACAACATCATCATCGGTGGTTGGCAGCTTGCTGTAGGGCATAGTGACACTCAAGCTGAGGGTATCAAGGTCATCGAAACCTACTACGACGCAGGCTTTCGCACCTTCGATTGTGCCGACATTTACACAGGTGTTGAAGATACGTTGGGTACATTTATCAAATCGCACGGGCTAGGTGCAGACGACATTCATATCCACACAAAATATGTGCCCGACATGGGGTCGCTAGCGTCACTTACCAAAGAGGACACTGAGGCTATTATTGACCGCTCGCGCGCACGCTTAGGGCTAGACAAACTTGATCTGGTACAGTTTCACTGGTGGCACTACCCAACCGGGAATTATTTAGGCGCACTCGAGAGCTTAAAAGCACTCAAGCAAGCGGGCAAAATTCGCAACATTGGACTAACTAACTTTGACGCGCAGCACATGCAGGAAATTTTAGATTACGACATTCCCATTGCCTCGATTCAAAGCCAGTACTCGCTGATAGACCAACGGGTGACGAACAAGCTCGAGCCCCTCCTCCTAAACAACAATATTGATTTACTCTGTTACGGCAGTGTGGCAGGCGGGTTGCTCTCCGATGCCTGGCTAGACAAACCAGAACCCCAAGCGCCCTACGAAAACCGCTCACTCGTCAAGTACATCTTGATGGTTGAAGAAATGGGCAGTTGGGATGTGCTGCAAAGCATTTTAGAAACTTTACGAAGTATCGCAGATACTCATGAAAGCGATATTGCTAGCATTGCTAGTAGCTACTGCCTCCATCAACCTGCGGCGCAAGCTTGCATTGTTGGCGTGCGAAACGCCAAACACCTCGAGCATCATCTACAGTTGCAGCGTGGCATTCAACTTGCTGAGGATGAATTAGCACAGCTAGATGATCTGAGGGCACAGTTTAAGCCCATTCCTGGGGCTGTGTATGAACTCGAGCGCAACATTGACGGTCAGCACGGGCGCATCATGAAGTACAACCTCAACAAAGATTGATAGCCAGCAACTAGGAGATGTCCGTGGCAGGTGTGTTTAAGCTCTACGACTTAAGAGTCGAAATTGTCAAGGTAAAAGCGGGGCTCGAGGACATCTGCAACCATCATCTTGGTGATTATTTTGAGGTTTCCGGCGAAAACATCAGCATTCCTGCGGGCAAGACGTTTAGCATGTATGCGCTGGCAGCCGTGTTGCCCCTTTTACCTGCCAAGCAGCGCGTTATTGATGGCCACGACTGGATGAGCAGCGATGATTTAGTCATGTGTCCAGACCCTAACTGCGAAGCGGTCATGAAAATTACGCGTACAGGGATTCGTGAGTTTAGAACGGAGGATGTGACCGTCATCTCAGAGTCTTAGATTGCCCCTAAAAGGGTGGGTTTTGGTGGGGCTCGAGATGCGGTAAACTAATTCTTGTTCATGCGTTTAGTCTGCTTTGGAGAAGCCCGCCTCGAGGCCGCACAAACACGGTTATCCCCGCAACTTATTTTGCTGCTCAGCTACATTCGGCTCGAGGCTGAGACCTCGCGCCATACCTTGGCAGGTTTATTTTGGCCCCATCTAGCTGGTGAGTACAGTGCTAAAGGTGAACGCAAAGACCTCAACAACGCCTCGGTAGCACTAGCCAGCTTGCGGCGCGCTAGTGGGTTAGCACCAGAAGACCTGTACCAGCTTAGTTGCGACGCCCAAGAATTAGCAGCGGCCTTTCAGCGCGCAGATTACAGCAAAGTTGTTGACCTTTATGATGTCAGGGGGTTTTTGGCAGAACTCGAGCACAGCCCGCGTCTCAAACTATCTGAACCTTTATTTGAGTGGTTGCTCGAGTGCCGGGCGCAGTTCCAGAGCCTTGCGTTTGCAGCTTATCTCAAGCTTGCTGAGGCAGGCAGTGGCTCGAGCACGGCGTTATCAGGTAACCCTAGCGCTGACGTGCATCAGGCCATTGAGCTTATGCCAGAGGAAGTGAGCCCTAGTGACCTCGAACGCTGCCATCAGCTTGTGCGTCAACTGGATGATAGTGCGCTCGAGCAAGCTTTACAGCCTCACCTAGACAGGTTTATTCGCGTTCGCTTAGTAGAACCTTACCTGAGCCCAGAAGCCCAAGACCTGTTGTTGCTGCTGTCTTTACAAACCCAACCCAACTTGGCGGCTGCCCGCATGGCAGCTAATTTATCTCCTAAACAGGCTATGCTCGCTGTGGACGAACTTGTTGAGGTGGGCTTGCTAGACGACCAGCAACAGCTAACTGCAGCCGCAACTGTCACCTTGCTACTTGCACGGGACTCGAGCCGTCACTTGCAACTTTTGAGCGCCCTGCGCGATTACACCCCCGAAAGTGAAGCATCTGGTATTTTTCAGCAACTCTACGACCTCAGCCAGTCTTTTGGTGGGCTAGGTTACTGGCACGACGCCAGCCAAGCTTATCTAAGCGAAGCCCGTAAACTCGTGAGCGCTAAAAACTGGCCCGCTGCACTGACGTTGTTTAAAGCCTTTGTAGAAGCTGAAACACGCAATGGCGTTACACCCCATAGCGAGCTACATTTTTTGTACGCTTACGTCCTCAACCGAGTTGCCCGTTACAAAGAAGCTGAACAGGTGCTGGTGGGTGTACATGAAACACCCGAGGTCAAGGGTATTAAATCAGCGTTGTTATTCCGTGCTGGCAAGCACAGTGAAGCGCAGCGCTTAGCCACAGAAGTGTACACAGACGTAAGCAGTAGTGACTGGGCCAAAGCCATGGCCGCCAACAGCTTAGGTGCAGTTGACCAAACAAGTGGCAATTTGCAACAAGCCCAGTACTACTTTGAGCAAGCTGCCATTCACTACAGCTACCTAGATATGCCAGATCGCAGCTTGGGCGCACGCTTAAACCGCGCGAACGTACTGGTAGATTTAGCCCTTTACGACGACGCCTGCAAGATTCTCCGGCATGTTGTCTGCCAGAGTACTGCCTTTGCTGGTGTGCAAGCGCGCGCTTACCTTGCACTGGCACACGCTTTGAGCTTGCAAAATCGCCATCAGGATGCCGTTGAGGTACTGGCTCGAGCCCTTAATCGCGCCAACTGGGCAACAAGCCATCCGGGCTTGTATTCACGTATCATCAACGACCAAACCTATGCCCGTTGGAAACTGGCAAGCGTCAACGCCACAGAAGCAGCCAGCTTGTTTCAAGATGCCATGAACTACGCCAAGCGCGCAGGTGACCGCAACGCCTACGCACGGGCCGCCACCAACCAAGGCATGGTGGAACGGGATTTGGTGAAGTTTGAAGCGGGTCTAAGCATGCTAGCCCCCAACATTGCCAAAGCCCTTGCAGGTGGCTATTTGCCCTATTACTGCGATATTGTTAAAGAGCACTTGCAGGCTGCTCAGATGCGCGGTGACACAACTGTACAAGCTCATTTAGAAGCTAAGCTCGAGCAACTCGAGACAGAAGCACAACTCCCCTTAAAGCATTAACTTGCCAGACAAAATCCCTGTTAGCTCGGAATCCGTATTATACGAAATCCGCTTATATACCGAATAATGCCTAAAGGCATCATCTCGTCCAACGCGGATTTCGTAGTGTATCTTACCTGCTCTGGCGGGGGTTGATCCCTTCGGGAATCAACCGGATTTGGTATTAAACATTCAAAAATCCCTATGAAAAAGGGCAAACACGATGCAAACACGATGGGGGATGATTGCAACGGCACGCGATATGTTCATCAAGGGTGATGGTATTGCGCACACATTTAACGGTGATGGCTCGAGGCTAAAGCTGCTTTCCCAAATAAAGCCCGTTCACGTTAGATACTCCCTCAATACGGGCAAACCCAAGTTTTCGGTAAAACCGCAGTGCCCGTTCGTTGTCTGGATCCATACCTAAGTGAACAGCCTGTGAACCCTGTGCCTTGAGTTCGTCTAATAACACTGCCATCATCTTGCTACCATTTCCCTGCCGTTGAGCACGCGGCAGCAAGTCAATATGCAAATGAGATGGATAGGCGTGTAGCGGTTCTGGCAGCGTCTCTTTCGGATGATGGACTTGGTGGTACAAATGCTCTGTATGCGTCCACATGGCAGGATCACCTGCTGGGTTAGGAACTTGTGCTTGAATACGGGGAAGCCATTGAGTCCTCATGCGTTCGTAGAAACTGAGGCTAGTGAGTGCGCCTAGGACGTAGCCGCATACGCCACTGGTGTCTTCAAGCACAAATGCCAAGCTGGGCTCGAGCGTCACGTAAGGGCCAACGTACATATGTCCCAATATATTGGGGTCGTCGTAGAGGGTTGTGGCGTCCTCACCGCCATCACCGGTTTTGAGGCAGACATAATAAACAGCCTCAAAGTCACGCGGCTCATATTGGCGTATGCTAAATGTCATGCTGAGACATACCCTTCTTCATCTAATCTAATAAGCCTTTGAAGTTCTGCTGCAAACCCACCCCGAAAGGTGTTAGGTAACTGCTCAGGGCGTCCAAAGCGACCACCAGATGACCCTGCTTGTAGCCAGTGCAAGTAATCCACAGCGTAGTTCAGTTCGTGGTCAAGCTCCCAAACGTAACCATAAAGTGAATAAAGCAGGTCGCGGTTGTTTAATTCAGTAAGTTTATGAAACAGCGTACGCATAGTTGTGGCTGCGTGCTCGAGCGTGCTCAGCGCGTCACCCCATTGATTCGGGGAATGATTGAGCATGTGCTTGATAGCTACCAATACCTGCTGAGCTTTCTCCCCGTGCTCAAAAAACAAGTACAAAAAGTCTCCCAAAAGCCTTAACTCGTCTATGGTGATGGGCGCTTGTCCGTGGCTTGAAAAACGTGTGAGCCAGGTTTCTAAGGCAGTTTGATACGCTTGACGAGATTCGTACTGGTCGTTTTGGGCATACATAGCTAAAGTTCTGAGCGGCACCACATTAACGTCAAACTCATTGTTTGGGTTGCTAAGAATGCCTCTAACCTGTGCTTTGAGTGTGCTAGGCCTACCTGCAAACGGACCTAGGTAAACACGGCGCAGGTCGTAGTCGTTAGCGTGTAAGTTATCCCAGATAAGCGGCCTGCGCCCGAGAACTTGGCTAAGTTCATCAATAGACGCAGCTGGAATCGTCTCGGAGACAATTTCTGGGCCTGTCCAAAAGATGTCAATGTCCTTGTGAAGGTGTTTGCCGAGGGTGTGTAAGTAGCTCGAGCCTGTCACAGAAGGTTGGGCCATGCGCCCACAGTAATCGGTTGGGCAGAACAAAAATAGGCCCTTGACATGTTTACGAACGTGGTCTAGTGCAGCATTAGCAAGGTAGGCTTGGGCTCGAGCCAAGCTTCCAAAACGGGCTGTGTCCGTATCACTAAGAGCGTCAGGAATATCATCAAAAAGAACACATACGTGCTCAACACCAACGTCAATAAGCTGATCCAATTTACGATTGAGTGCTTTTAGCTCCTCTTTATCGGCATAACGAACATCTAGACCCGGCGCAATGGTATACACAAAGTACAGATTGCGTGCTGCACATTCTGAAGCAAGTGTTTGTAACTCGGCAAGTTCAGTTTCGTTATAGAGCACCCGCCAAGCAGCCCGTAATTTGAGGTCGTCTTTGGGCGCGTACATATAGGTGTTCATGCACCAAGTCTCTAGCCACATTAGTAGCTCGAGCCGCTGGCTCATACGCCACGGGCGACCGTAAAACCCCTCAATAACACCGCATAAAAAATCTGTTGTGTGTGATGGAGGCGTTGAGCTATGACGATGAGTATCGGTTTTAGCTGCGTTATCTTTGTTCATATCATCTGTGATTTACAGTCAAAATCATGTGGGACACAAGAATTGTGACACTGCTAGTCTTGTCAAACATATTTTACGATGTGAGCGTAATCTCGAGATACCTAACCCTGTCGCCCACGATCAGACGAGACTTCATTGATGTTGGAAATGGTTATCGAGCTGCTATCAGCAGAGCATAGTCACCGAGATTTAGCGTTCTACGCCGCTGATCGTCAGACCATTGATAACTTGTTTTTGAAAAAAGAAAAAAGCAATCAAAATGGGAATGGTTACGATGGACAATCCACTGAACACTAACCTGTAATCAACCTGGTGATAGCCGTAAAAATTTAACATGCCTGCGGGTAGTGTGCGACGAGCTTCATCTTGAATAAAGAGGAGGGCGAACAAAAATTCATTCCACAAATTGACAATGTTGAGCACCACAACCGTGACAAGGGCAGGGCGTATGAGCGGTAACATGACCAGTCTAAACGTTTGAAATAAGGATGCACCGTCTATTTTGGCAGCGTCTTCAAGCTCACCCGGTAGCGTTAAATAAAACGACCTTAACAAAAAGATACTGACCGATAGCGACCACGCGCTGTAAGGCAAAATTAACGACCAGTACGTGTTGAGCATGTTAAGGTCGCGCAGCAAAATATAAAGGGGAATGATCACCACTTGGGGGGGCAACATGAGCCCAATTAGAAAAGTGTAATACAAGACGTCCCGACCCTTAAATGTAAAGCGTGCAAACGCATAAGCAGCAAGGCTCGAGACAGTCACAATAATGACAACAGAGGTAAGGGTCACAAAAATACTATTGAGGTAAAAACGCCCTAAATTACCAACCTGCCAAGCTTCTACAAAGTGTCCCAAGCGCATACGTTGCGGTAGTGCAAATGGTGACGCAAAAATCTCTCGGTTGGTCTTAAGTGACGAATAAAGCATCCAACATAACGGAAATGCCATGCCAGCGACCAACACAACCGCAATCCAATAGTGAATCACCGTGTCAATAGTGAACCGCTTACGGCGCTGAGGGTGCACGGGGGCAAGCTGGATATTAGTCCCCTCGACATTACCAACGTTAGTACTCGGTAACACGCGCTCTCCTAGTGGTGCGTAAGTAAAGCAGCGACACAGCGCCAACAACAGCCATCATGATGACGGTCAACGCAACGCCGTAACCCATCTGATTGCGGTTAAACGCTTGTTTGATGATCCACGTGGCAGGTACTTCGGTGCTATTGAACGGTTGTCCGTTGGTCATGGTGAAAAACAGATCAAAGCCAGCAAGCCCACCAGTGATGGCTAGCAATGCCGTAATTGTGGTTGTTTCTCGCAACAAGGGTAGGGTGATACTCCAAAACTGTTGCAAATTGTTGGCACCGTCTAACCGCGCAGCTTCATATAAAGATACAGGGATACGTTTTAAGGCTGCTAGGTAAATAATCATATAAAATCCAGCAAATTTCCAGCCGGAGACCAGCGTCACCGCAGCAAGAGCCGTTGCTGGGTTAGCAAGCCAAGGTTGAACCCAAGCCTCTAAACCAATTGCGCTCAATATGGCATTGATAAGTCCCAGTCGGTAATCGTAAACAAAACTCCAAAGGATACCTGCAGCCACCATCGACAGCACAACCGGGGAAAAACACAGGACGCGCAAGAAAGAAAACCCCGGCTTTTCGCTATTGAGGACAAGCGCAAGAACGAGCCCATAGCCAACTTCAACAATGAGTGTACCCAGCGTATAAAGGCTTACGTGCAAATAGGCTCTTAGGTGGATGCTATCTTGAAACGCACGCACGTAGTTGGCAACACCAATCCATTCTGGCGGGGCCAGGCCGTCCCAGCGGGTAAACCCGTAATACAAGGTTGTAC
>JBCCOX010000080.1:0-11640 GCA_039025155.1 Deinococcota bacterium
GTAGTTGCTTGGAGTCCGATTCCAAAGCAGAGTTATGCCGTCCCAGCGCGTATCCTCAAATTATGAAGCAACGTTTTGCAGGTTAAATCAGTACCTACATCAAGTCTCCAACTCACCTACCCACCCTCTACAAAGAGCAGATGAATACTAACAGCATCACAGCTGACCCCAGTTCCAAGTTGATAGGAACAAATGATAGGGCAGCTAAGGAGATAACTCATGAATAAGATCGTTGCAGGTTTACTCGCTATCGGTGTTGCAGTATTCGGCTTTGCAAGTGCTAAAGACTTAGAAGCAACCTTCTATGACGTTCGCGGTGATGTGCTTGAAACAGCTTCAGTTGGTACCGGTGTCATCGCTAGCGACTTAGGTGATCTGGAAGATGCTAGTTACGTCACCGTTAACGTGGCAGGCATGACCGCACGATTCCACGTCCTCCAAGCAGGTGATGACATCATGGCAGCGTCAGTACGCTTAGACCAAGCTGATGACGACATCTCACTGGCTGAAGTGGTGAACATTCTTGCGGGTAACAGTCACGGTGTTGCGCTTCTTAGCAACGGTACACCTAGTGAAGGTGTGGTAACCCAAGTGATTGCTTTCCAACCTGATATGACAGCTTCTGTTGCGCCTCAACAAGCCACCCACCTCACCTTGATTGTCAATGACCAAGTGACAACGTACGAAGTAACTGCTTTAGGTGCTGGTAGCCTCCGCTCTGTCCTCGTTCAAGACGCAAGCGGCAACCCCATCTCGCTACTTGGTGCTACGCTCTAACCAACCACCTAACCCAACTCTCAACCTCCAAACCTCTTCCCCTTTCCTCTGGGCTACCTTCGGGTAGCCTTTTTTTGTGCTTCACAAGCAGGATGACGTTTTTATCAATATCTTTAGATACGTATCAAGCTTGCATCGCAACACAATCAACAACGAAGCATACTTCATGAAGTTATGCATGTCGCATGCTGCAGCTAGTTCCCTCGTCTACACTTCGGGCGGGGGAAACTTTATGTTGAGGGTTTGGCTTATTGCAGGGTTATTGATTTTGACAGCATGTAACAATGATGGCGAAGGACTGAGTGCAGAGCAACTTCAAGAAATTGGCTTGGCGTCGCTATCTGTGCAATACAGTGCTGAAGCAGATGATTTCTTTGTCGAAACTTGCGACGAACTAAGTAGCGAGCGGGGCGTGAGTTTGTATGAAGTGAGGCTCGAGCCTAACCTCACCTACACCATCACCTACCGCCCCACCACGCTCACCTGTCAAGACAGTAATATTGCCCTAGCAGCACGCCTGTTTTTGTTTGACATTAGCGACAACCTCATCACTGAAACAGCCACCGAAGAAGGTCGTTTTGAAGCGTCACTAACGCTCGAAGGACTCCCCGGTGGCTCATATTATTTAGTGGTTGCACCTAAGCAAGCTGATGATCGCGGTGGCTACACTTTACGTATTGACCTCACCTCACGGTAACTCTACCGTTCCCACAATACTGAGTCTGTGTCAGCAATGTGTGCAATATACCCACCAGGGTTAATGGGCATACGAATGCGACTACTCACCACAATACCGTTGACTGGCGCGGTGCATTCTTCTAAAACCTCACTGGTCACAGGGTCTACGACCTTGCCCAAAAGTTGTCCTTTTTTCACAACTGCAGACATGTTGGCAGAGGGCTCTTTGAGGTAAAACCCACCTGTTAGGGAACGATACACATAGTAGTTGCTGACCATCTTCTGCTCTTCAGGCAAGACCAACTCACCCTCAATTAACCCCAAGTGTTTAAGGATGTTGTGCGTGCATACCACGGCATCGTCAATTGTCTCATCAATAATGCCACCGCCACCTGTTTCAACCACTAGCGGGACAATGTTATTAATCAAACACTGACCGTTGAGCATGGCCGGGTTTGCTTCATGTTGTCGCCACCAGATAATCCGCGACCCAAACGCTTTCGCCATGCCCATGATTTTGTCATTCATGGCTTTGGCGTAGTCACTGTCTATCTGAACATCTGTGCCGCCTTCACCCACACCATCCGCACCGCCACCAGCAACATAGGGACCGTTCTCGGGTAGCGCGTGGGGAAACGCAACTGGCAGCTCGTTACACGCGCCCGTGCCATCGTGATAATCCACAATGTACTCACACTTAGACACCACTTCGTTCCAAAGGACATAGGCAATTTGCTCGGTTAACCACGCATTGACTCTTTTACCCGGCCAAACTCGGTTGAGGTCGAGGTTATCGGCCGGACTCACGCGCTGCCCAGCACTTTCAATGGTGCCACCAAATTCCACAGTAAAAGGATGTGCTAGAGGCAAGCAGTAAATTGTACCTTTAACATCTTTGGCATCCACCTGTTGCATGGCGCGCCGGATGACTTCAGCAGCCATTGGCTCCCAACCGTGCAAGGTTGCCTCTAAACAAAGCACAGGACCATCTTCTGCACCGTTAATGACCTGATACGGAACACGAACTTCTGTACCCGCCGCTAAGCGCCCCACATGCAAATATCCAAAGCCCTTTTCACCGGGTTGGATGGTGTTTCCCTGTAACTGCACTGCGTCTTTCGCCATGACTGCACCTCCATTGGTGTGAGTTGATGCTTTTGTTGTGGTTTAGTGCTAAATTTTAATGTAGTTGTAGCTATTCAGATGAGCATTTAAATTGTGGTGATGGTATTTTCTACGTGTAGTTTGTAGCATCAATAAAGTTAGAGATGAGTTTGTTGTCATCAGCTCGAGTTGCAGATTGACTTAATTGTTTGTCTGGCTCGAGGATAATATTTTCTATATGAAAATGATTTTTTGAGAATGTATTCATCTACATTGGCCTTGTCCTAATCAACAACCTCCATAAAATTTAGATGTCGGCTATACAAGTTTTCAACCAGCCGCATCACGTCTGTAAGCGCGGATCAAGCACATCCCGCAACCAATCGCCCAAAAGAATCATGCCTAGTGTTGTTAGGGTAATGGCAACTCCCGGAAAGGTCGATAACCACCACGAGGTGGCAAGATGATCGCGTCCGTCTGCCAGCATGATGCCCCAGGTAATCGTCGGTGGTTGTACCCCCAAGCCCAAAAAACTTAATGACGACTCGGCAATAATCACCGTGGCAATTTGTAGGGTTGCCAGCACAATAATAGACGCGGTTACGTTGGGGAGTACGTGCTTCATAACAATTGTGGGTTTGGTCTGCCCGAGCGCCCGTACAGCTTCGATATACTCCACCTGTTTAATAGCTAACACCTCCCCGCGCACGACACGCGCAAAGGTAATCCAGCCGGTAAAGCCGAGCACTACGATTAGAATGAGCAAACTATTGCCACCGCGCGGGCCGAGCACGCCGATAACAGCAAGGGCTAGCACAATAAACGGAATCGCCATGAAGGTATCGATAATACGGGAAATAATGGCATCTGCAAACCCGCCCACAAACCCGCTGATAAGCCCAAGTGCTACGCCGATAAGCAGGGAGACAAGTACACCGCAAACGCCCACAAGAAGGGAGATTCTCGAGCCGTAAATGAGCCTACTCAGGACGTCGCGCCCAAGCTGGTCACTGCCGAGTAAATACTGCGGGTCACCGCCCAACCAAGCAGGGGGTAGCAAACGCCCCGTAAAGTTGAACGCGGTAGGATCGTGAGGTGCTATCCACGGTGCAAACACAGCAGCCAGCGTGGCACTTCCCACGAGGAAGGCACCCAAAAGTCCAGTAGGACTGCGCAACAAACTTTGCAGCCAGCGCGCTTTGAGTAAATTTAGCTGGAACGTCTTTTGCTGCGAGGGTACTCTAGACCCGGCTTTAGCCATAGCGGATACGTGGGTCTAAGGCAGCGTAGAGTACATCCACCAAAAGATTCGTGACCATGATAACTAGGGCAAAAACCAAGACACCCGCTTGCACCACGGCGAGGTCACGCACGAGCACAGACCTAAGAATGAGCCTTCCCATGCCGGGCCAGGCAAAAACTTCCTCAACGACCACTGAGCCGCCCAAAAGCCAGGCCATCTGTAAGCCAAACACCGTCACCACCGCAATAAGCGCATTACGGAAACTGTGACGCATGACAACTTTGTGTGCTTGTAAGCCCTTGGCGTGGGCGGTTGTCACGTAGTCGCGCCGCATGACCTCGAGCATCGCAGAACGTAACACTCTAGCCAGCGTTGTAGCAATGCTTGTGCCAAGGGTAAGTGCTGGCAAAATAATCGCAGCCGGTTCCGCCCGACCAGACGGCGGTAGCCAGCGCAGTTGCACAGCCACAATTAAAATAAGCATGATGCCAATCCAAAAATTGGGCATAGCGCGGCCAAGAGTACTCAACGTGGTCACAATAAAATCCAGCGCTGAGTTGTGATATACCGCTGACAAAATGCCTGCTGGAATGGCAATTACCAGCGCAATAACCATAGCTGCCAACGACAATTGAATGGTGGCCGGTAAACGCTCCAAAATAAGCGGCATAGCAGGTTCTTTAAAGCGGAACGAATCGCCAAAATCCCCCGTTAGAATTAAGCCGAGCTGCTTAAAATACTGCTCGTGTAGTGGTCTATCAAACCCGTAAGCAGCCCGAACCTCAGCTATTTCTGCGGCTGAAGCTTCGGGATCTACCAAATGAGCAATAGGGTCACCGCCAAGCCGCAAGAGGACAAACAAGATAACGGTGAGCCCAAGTAGCGGTGGAAACATTTGGAAGATGCGGGAAACTAGATATTTGGTCACAGGGTATTGATGGGTTTCTCGAGCAGGACTAGGTGTTTGAGCTTATTCAAGGTAGAAGAAAGCTGGTCTACTTAAATATCTCGCTGCGTTAGTTGAGGTTTTATCGGGTGTGCAAGTACGTATTAAAGCGTTAAACAAGACTTACGTAATTGCTGATGACCTCATTACTGTGTAAGCAAGTGCCTTTCTGAGATCATCAGCCGGAGACTTTTAGACTTGGACCTTAAGCTTATTCGCCTAAGACAGCATTACCCATCCACAAAAAGCCGTCTAAAGGTGGATCCCACTCGAGCGATTCAGTTTTGCCGATGGCGTCTTTCATTTGGTAAAGCGGAATCGACACAGCTTCTTCTAAGACAGTGCTAGTAATTTCCACATATTGTTCAGCACGCACTTCAGGGTCCATGTTGACGGCTGCAGCACGAACAAGCTGGTCAACTTGGTCAGCGGTTTCACCCGACCAACCACTGCGCTCACGGCGGTCAGAACGCTCGGAAAGTACGGTAATCCACGGATCAAAGAACGAGTTACCCAGCGCGTCCATGTAAATTTCTTCGTTTTTGTAAGGGAAGTAAATCTGTTCACGGAAGGTGGTCACGTCCATAACCTGCAAGTCGACGTTGAGACCTACGGACTCGAGCATCGCCTCAATCACCTCAGCAACTTCTTTTTGGAGGAGCCATGAGGTGCTGCTGTGGAAAGTGAGTTCTTCGCCGTCGTAACCAGCTTCGCTTAAAAGTTGCTGGGCGAGTTCTGGGTCATACGTGCCGACTTGGTCAAATTGATCTTCGCTCCAGCCGAGCGTGGGCGGTGTAATGCGCGACAGCACCGGAATGCCCATGCCATTAATGACATCTACCAGCGTGCCCCGGTCAATAGCGTAACTAATCGCTTGGCGAATGCGCACATCAGACGTTAAGCCTTCCCAGTCAGGGTTTTGTTCAGATGGCCCGGCCCGTAGTGCAAGCAGCATCACTCGGGTTGTCAAATAATCTTGAACAACTGTACCTTCATTACTATTAATCCGGTCCCAGTCTTGTGGTGGTACACCGACAACCAAGTCCACATCACCCGTGAGCAAGTTGGCAATACGGGTAGATGTTTCGGGAAGTGCCCGCCACAAAATGGTGCCAATGTCGGGTGTACCTTGCCAGTAGTCTGCGTTAGCCTCGAGCGTCAGCACATCATCACGGACGTAGTCGACAAACTTGTAAGGCCCTGTGCCAATAGGTTCATAGGTATCAGCAGCGTCATTCTCAGCACCTGCAACTGGCGCTTGAATGCCGCAACCTGTACCCGCCATCTTACTGAGGAACGCAGGTTCGGGCGTCTCGGTCGTAAATTCAACCTCGTAGGGTCCTAAAATGCTGATATCGGTAATGAACGTCCACTGGTTAAAAGTAATAAACTCATCTCGGGACGCACTGGTGATGCGTTCGTAGGTAAATTTCACGGCATCTGCTGTAAAAGGCTCACCGTTGTGAAAGGTGACGCCCTCTCTAAGGTTCATGCGCCAAGTTGTCTCATCAACATTTTCCCAAGATTCAGCTAGCCACGGCTCAAACTCGGCGGTTTCACGGTTACGCCAGACGAGGCAGTCAAACATATTCATGTGAATCCAAGTTGAGGCAATGGCCCAGTCTTTGGGTGGGTCAAGCAAACTGGGTAACTCGTTCATGCCGATGGTGATAGTTTTTTGCGCGTTAGCAGCACCAAGCATTGCAAAAATGGCAATCAAGATCAGGATAAGTTTTGGTTTCATAGATGTCTTCAACATTTGCATAAGATACAACCTCCCTATAGCTGTGGCGTAGCGTGTGGCGGATGAATATGTACGTATGGACGATAATCTTGCTAGAAGCGTACCAAGTTAGCTAAGTATCATGACTTGATGTCCACATCGGACTCTAAATAAGCGTATATATCTTTGAAGATATGTGAGGCTTTTATTCATAATAAATGCTTATTACAATCTAGTTTTGTTACTGACACCTCCTCAGCTTTGCATCATACTTAATACACACGTTTGACAGGTTCATACTCATGAAGGATGTTCATAGGTCATCTAAGCCATAGTCTCGTTTGGCAGCTTCAGCACTCAAATAGCCAAGTTGGACATCGCGTAAAGTTGCCTGATGATTACGCTCATGTGCGTTACCAAAACCCGCGCCACCGGGCATCAGTAAGGTGATTTCATCATTTGGCTTAAAGTCTAAAATAGGAAACTCGGTAATAACCTCACCGTTAAAGATGACCTCGCCAACCTTTCCAACTTGCCCGCCGTGAATACCCGGCGGTGGAAAAAGAACTTTGTCCGGGCGAACTCTGGCAAACATCGCTTTGTGACCGATGTTCCTAAAAGTCATCTGCTGGCCGAGCCCACCGCGAGATTTACCTGCCCCAGCAGAATCTGGCAAGAGTTCTTTACTTAAAATAAGCACAGGCGCTCTGGTTTCCATAATCTCGGTAGGGGTAACCGAACTGTTATGCGGAAAGGCAATTGGCAAAAGCCCATCGAGATCGCGCATGGCACCACGCCCACCGTGCGGCAAAATATGTACTGAAAACCGCCCGTAACCTTCCGCTTCGCCGCTGACACTAAACGGCCAGATTGACCCGCTCCCAGCTTGGGCGTGCTCACCTAAAATAGGCCACGCTGCACCAAAAATAACTTGGTTGATGTTGTTAGTGGTTTTGGCCCGCGCGTTCACTGGATAAGGAAACGTACAGTTGAGAATACAACCCTCGGGTGCGGATACGTGAATGGGGCGAAACAGTGCCTCATTGTTGGGAATGGTTGGTGCCAGCGCGCACTTGAACGGGTACATGGTGCTCGAGAACGTCACGTTATACACACAGTTAATAGCTGCTTTGCGCGTTTGCGCGGACGTACCCGTGTAGTCCACAAAAATATCCGAACCGCGCACTTCCACTGTGGCGTGCAAATGGACAGGGTCAATGTAACCATCAATATCCAAGCCAAATTCATAGTGACCATCTGGCAGCGCGCGGATTTTGTCACGTAAATAGGCTTCAGAACGGCTCAAAATAGTTTCTGAAAGCGTTTTGAGATTCTCTAGCTCATAGTCTCTCAAAAACTCTTTAAGGCGTTTAGCACCAACTTGGTGCGTACCCACAATCGCCCGTACGTCACCCAGCACCATCTCCGGCACGCGGCAGTTATTCGCAATAATGTCAAATAAAAGCTTGTTTTCTTTGCCCGCTTCGTAAAGTTTGGCAGGCGGAACACACACACCCTCGGTGTAAACGTCGCTGGCAATAATGTCACCACTGTGCCCACCGACATCCGCCACATGAGCAATCGTCCCCATAAACGCCACAACTTTGCCACGCCAAAAAATGGGCGTGATGATGGCGTAGTCTGGTAAATGCCCCGCCGCAATCCAGGGGTCGTTAGTAAATAGCACATCACCTTCTTGCAGGCTATCAACAGGAAATTTCTCGAGCAGTATCTTACTGGTGCGCGGCAAAATGACACAAAAATCTGGCGGACTAAAACTAGACTGGCACAGCGATGCCGCATCTGCATCCAGCAGAATGCAGGCAAAGTCATGACTTTCACCCACAATGGTTGAAAATGAGGTGCGAATCACGGCGTTGTCAACCTCATCCATGATGGCAATAAGACGCTGCCACTGGATTTCTAAGGTGATAGGATCAAGATTAGGTTCATTCATAAGTATGCTTTGATTACTCATAACCATTCAGGCGTCAGGTGTTAAACTAAGGGGCTCGAGGCTAACCCGAGCTACGGAATTGAAGATGTTATGACTTGATTAAATGAAGTTGATTAAATATCGTCGGAGACTGTGTCAACTGTTGACAATGACAAGCATAACATTAGATTTGCGTGCAAAACCAGTTTTAAAGCCACTATTACCAAACGATGAACTACGTGCTTATACAAGCATCCCTCAAGACGACTTAGCGTCACTATCTTGAGCCCTAAACTAAATTACCAGACGACATAGCTAAACCCACTGCTTGAACCACGCCGCATACTGATGCAAACGAAATACACGGTGCCACGGTCTGCCACCACGTGAAAGTTCATGCGTTTCATTGGGAAACCGAACAAGCTTGGTGGGTATGTCCAAGCGCCTGAGCGCCATGTAAAGCTGCTCACCATTACCTATAGGACAGCGATAATCTTTTTCCGAGTGTACCACGAGCGTAGGCGTTTTAATCCCTTTAACGTAATGCGCAGGTGAGCGCTCCAAGTACACCTGTGGGTCATCCCAGGGTTGGCGGCTTTCAAACTCAATTTTGTCTAGCAAAAAGCCAATATCCCCCGTGTTGTGAAACGCAAGGCGGTTGTAAAGACTTCTGTCTACTACGGATGCTTTGAACACATCGTGGTGGCTAGTAAGCCATGCGGCCATATAGCCGCCATAACTTCCGCCAGCCACGGCAATACGGGTTTTATCCATATAGGGATAATGAGCAAGGGCATCTTTCAAGAACGCCATGTTGTCTTCACCGTCAAGGTCGCCCCATTCGCCCCGTGTGGCGAGTGAGTGTGCCTCACCATAACCGTAGTTACCGCGCGCGTTGCAGTTAATCACCGCGTAACCTTGATTTGCATATACTTGCCATTCGTGACAAAAAACATTGGCGCGCATCCCGCCCGGACCACCGCCTGTATACAAAATCACCGGGTAAGTTTGCCCCGCTTGCACATTTACAGGCGGGTAGATCCAACCATCGACGGGCACGCCACTGCTGCTAGCCTCAAACTTTTCAGGTATTGATAAGGTGACAGCATCTAAAAAATCTTGGTTGACGCTAGTGAGTTGGGTGAGGTTATAGCCATTAGCATCAGCAGCAGTAACTTGGAACAAATCACACGGGTTGACATTGTCGGTAATAAGTGTGACAAGAGTCTTTTGATTTGCATCTGCCGAGAACGCAAACACTGCGTGATTACCTTCAGTGAGTGGTTTAAGGGTTTTATCTCCCAATGAAAACGCGGCGAGGTTAACACTGCCAGCAACGTTGGTAAGCAAGAGTAAGCTGCGCCCATCGGCTGCCCAATGTGGTCCGTCATCACCACCGTAGCGGCGCATGTCCTGATTGCGTGAAAAGTCGCCAAAGCTCATATCGATGTGCTCACTCACGCAGGTTTTACTGCCGTCTGCCGTACCTATAAGCCACAACTTTTGGAGGCCGTAGTGCCCTTTGATAGGGTCGTCGTGACCGCAGACCGCAAGCTGTGTACCATCTGGTGAAAACGCAAGGTCGTTACTACGCATTTCCTCGAGCCCAACCAACTCTTTAGGCTCTGGTGTATCACTGTTAGCATCTAACAAATAAATAAACGCTTTGCGCTGCCATTCTGCGCCAGTCTCTAAATTACCTACAACTGCCAACTGAGACCCATTTGGTGACCACTTGGGGCTACCAAAATCTGTTTCTCCTTGGGTTAATAGCCGAGGAGGTGATGCCGTTAAGGCCCCCGTATCAATATCTACAACGGCAATATGCCGAAAGTAATCCCCGACAAGTCCTATGGCATCCGACTTCCAGCGTACTCGAGTTGTTACTAGGACATCTTGGTTATACGTGGCAAAGAGGTCTTGACCGTCCGAGTTGAGAGGCTCATCCTCAGCAGATACTAATGTTGTAAACGCAACCTTCTGACCATCTGGCGACCATGTATGACCTTGCACACCGCCAGCGAGGTCGGTAATAACTTTCGCTGTACCACCAGAACTGGAAATAACATGAAGCTGCGGGAGTTTGCCAAGAAAGTCCGAAGCTGGTGCAACGTTTGACGCGACATCTTGAGCGGAACTTTGACTAGAACCCTCAACGCTAGCAAGGTAGACAATTACTTGACCATCTGGTGACCAGCGCGGGCGTGTATCTTGCCTTTCACCATGGGTAAGTTGGCGTGTTTCTTTGTTTGCCAAGTCCATGACAAAAATATTGGCACGGTAATTGTTTTGGGCTTCGTTCAGCCATGTTTTGACAAACGCCACTTGTGTGCCATCAGGTGAGACTTGCGGGTCATCAATCATCTGGAACTTGAATAAATCTTCAGCAGTTAAAGGGCGTTTTTCTGAGGGAGCTGTCATAATTCTCCTGACGGTAACATCAAATTAAAATGTTTGAGGCGGTGAAGGTTTGTGTACGTCGCCTCGAGTCTATAGTCATTAAGCCTCACGACATCGAACCACGTCATCACGGTCAAATCATCTATCAATGGCGTTTGAATCATCAACTTAAAGTCTGTAAAATCCGTACCTGAATAACAGGCTGATATCACTCACGCTGAGATGTGGATTATCAATGCGAAGTTAGCCTCGGGCAAGACATTTCAAACCATCAAAACTCTGTCAATATAGCTACAACTCAACCGTATACTTCTCAACCTTGTCCCAATCAAGCTCCACACCTAAACCCGGACCATCCGGGACAGCTAATAACAACCGTTTTGGTCCAAAGTCACCGGCGATGAAGGTATCTTGCAAATCCGTTGCAGGCGACGGCCAGCGCACACAGGGTAAAGCCGCTGCTAAGTGAGACGCAGCCACCGCAATGAGGTCGTAGTAAATGGCGATGGAGAGAGACAACCCAGCCGCGTCAAAAATGGTGCCGATGCGCCAGACGTTCTCGAGCCCACCGTGTTTGTTCATTTTCATAAGCGCTAGACTGGCCGCTTTGCGCTGGACAACCTCAATCGCATCTTCAGGTGGGTAAATAGATTCGTCTGCCATGACTGGTGTGTTAAGACGTTTGGCAATTTCCGCCATGTCTTCCATGCGGGCAACGGGTTGTTCAATGGCACCCAGCGCGCCAAATTGTTCCATTTTGGCTAAGGTGGGTAACGCTTGGCTGATGGTGTAGCCGGTATTTCCATCCACCTGCAAGATCGCACGACCTTCGA
>JBCCOX010000081.1:0-11615 GCA_039025155.1 Deinococcota bacterium
CCAATTTGCCCCGGCGTAAGCGAATCGCGCACGGCCAGGCCCACAGCAGACGCTTGGGCCAGTGCTTCAATAATGAGCACGCCGGGCATAACAGGTTCTTGAGGGAAGTGACCCTGAAAAAAAGGTTCGTTGCGAGTCACGTTTTTAACGCACTCAAAGTCGTCGCCATCTTGCGAGACAAATTTGTCTACCAGTAAAAACGGGTAACGGTGCGGCAAAATAGCGAGGATGTCAACCTCAGTTGAGTTAGCAGGTGATGCTTCGGAGGATGCCATAGCGTTATCTTAACGCGCGTGAGCTGGCATCTCTTGTGTTGCCGACGCCTATGTTATCGCTGCTAGGGCAGATGTAAAAAGCTAGCTTGAACCTGCTCGGGGCGGGTTTGTAACTCCTGATGAAGCTCATCGAGTAAACGGGTTGCAAGGCGCAAAGAGCGGAGGTCGTCCTCGAGCGTGCCAATGGGAATAACCCCATAACGAATGCGGTCGAGGAAGTGCTCTAACTCATCTTTGAGCGGATTATCGTCATGCACGTTGGTGCGTTCCATGTGAACTTCGCTGCTGGTGCTACTGCCTTTGGGCGCGCGGTAAATGGCAACTTCTGTGTGCGGCTCTTTGCTAAAGTCAATTCGGAAGGTTTTGTCAGCTTCGGCAACCACAAGCGTGCGCTCGGCATCTGGCGCAATGCGGCTGGCTAAAAAGCGCGCGATACAGCCATTTTCAAAGGTGATCTGCGCAGCGGCAATATCTTCGTGATTATTGGGGCCTTCGTGGTGACTGGCCAGCACGTGCCCAGAAATCATCATGTCAGCAACAGGGCTATTAACAAGACCTAAGACAATATCAATGTCGTGAATCATGAGGTCTAAAATCACGCCTACGTCTTGAATGCGCGCACTTGGGCTGAGCCGCCGCGCTTCAATGAGGTAAGGGCGTTGGACACGTTCGTTTAGCAGCTTCACTGCCCGGTAAAAACGGGTGATGTGCCCAACTTGAAAAATGAGCCGATGGTTGCGGCTCAAGTCAATTAACGCTTCGGCTTCGTGAACGTCGGTGGTGACGGGTTTTTCGACCATCACATGAATGCCGGCTTGTAAGCAAGCTTTACTAAGCTCGTAGTGCAAGCCTGTAGGCGCGGCGATGCTGACGGCATCTAGCTCTTCGCTAGCAAGCATGGCATCTAAACTGGCGTAGGCGCGCACCTCGTGCTGAAACTGAGCCATATCGCGCTGGTTGGCGTCTGGTTCAACGACTGCAACCAAGTCCACATAGGGGAGTGCTGCATAAATATTGGCGTGATGTTTGCCCATCACCCCAAAACCAACGACCGCAACGCGCACGCGCTCACGGCCGTTAAGCTGTATCGAGTTAGTTGGAACTAGCTTGTGATTAAGTTTGGCAGAATCGTAATTCTTACTTGACTGACTCATGGGCGTCCAATACGTAAGCGGAATGTGTAGGTTAAAGCTAAGTTGAGTGATAAAACTATCAAAAATGTTTGTTAAGCATTGTGTCAAGGTGGTATTCAAACACATCACTACGTAGGTAGAGGTTAAAAAAGAACTGTACTACCTAGCTCGAGGGCTACTTTAACATGCTACGCTACCACGTCATAGGGCAGCTTTCACGTGAAACTATGCTAACAAGTGTTTCTGTGAGAATGGTCATCTGGCTGTCAGGTGTAATTTGCTCGAGAAGGCTTAGGCGGCTAGAACTCGAGGACAGACGTAATAGGTCAGGCGCATCTCACAGCAGGTACATCTCACAGGGACTCATTTCACAGGGACTAGCGTCACCCTAAAAGCTTACTTGTGCCACTAGCAAGCCAGCAACACCCCTAGCGGGGGAGTGCATATTGATGACGTGTGGTGCATATTGTACCGCAGACGTTTAAATCCAGTTTAAATCTGACTCGAGCATCCTCAGAGACTTGACGTATGAACATCCTCAGTGTCATTCGTAGTGTCATTTTGCAAAGAGCAATCCTATTTGAAAGCATCTAAGTTAACGAGAGACGCATCTTCAACTTTAGTTGGAGGGTGATGTTTCAGTAGCATCATCTTCTTCTGGGGGATTATCCTCTTCAGATGTAGGGATACCATCTTCCTCAGTAGCATCTTGCTGAATATCAATACGCACGGTTTCCACGCCGCTCACTAGGTAAGGCAAGGGGAGGCGCTCGAGCCGCTGCACATCACCGTCTACAATGGTTTCAACAACGAGTTCGGTGGCTTGCACGTTTTGCCGCAGGGCAATCAGCAACTCCTGAAACGACAAAATTTTGTCGGTAAACTGGTCTTCGCCGTCGCTGTCGCGGTCGGTGCGTCTGGGGCGGGTGTCACCTTGGGTTGGGGGTTCTAAGCCGCCGCGAAAAATAAGCTCTACGTCGTCGTCATCAATGTCTGCTGGGAGTCTAAAGCGCAGCGTTTTAACCTCGGGCTGGTTGCGGTAAGGTTGCAAGCGCACAAAGGCCGTCACCAAGTCGCCGGGGCCAATGTCACCTTGCTCGGTCACTACTTGCACAATGTCAGCGTAACTTTGGCGCGTGCTGTAGCGCACGCTTACCTGCACGCGGGCAATGTCTGGCGGGGCAAAAATGTTACCTGCCAAAATGGCTAAGGGTTCGGCTGCTAAGCGGGCGCTGGCTCTGGCGATGTCACTAGCGCTGGTTATTTGCTCTTGCACGGTCACCACTTGACCGTCACCTAGCGTAATGTCCCAGGTGAGTTCAGCATTGCCAGAAGTGGTTTGCTCGAGCACTTCATCAAATGCGTCCAGCGTGGCACTGGCCATGAGCGCTGGGTAATAGCGTTCATCACTCACCATCTCAAAGCGCTTGGTAATTGTATTTGTGCTCACGGGTGGTGTAGCCTCACCGGGGGTAGCACTGTCGCTGCTTAACCCTTCACTTAGCGTCAGGGTCACGGGTAAATAACGCGGCAGTTCGCCAATATTCCCGCTGATGGCATAGGGGCGGTCTTGGGTGATGCTGCCGAGCACGCGCTGGCCGTTGTTAGCCAGCTTAAACGAGACGTTGTCGTTGGGCACAATGTAGGACACGTGGGCGGGTGCAAAGGCAAAGGCCACGTTGCCATCTCCTAGTAAGGGGTGTCCGAAGGCATACATATTGTCGCCCTCGATAGCCGTTACTGTGCCAAGTGCAGCAATGGTAATGTCTCCGCGCACCAGTTGCACGCTGATGCTAATACCGGGCTCGAGCCTAAAGTTGGCGTCAGCAGACTCAGTTGACCCTAGCCCAACACTTTGAACAGGGAAGGGGGTCATGTGTGACCCTTCAAACAGAGGTTCAAGAAGTTCACTGGCCCGGGGCGATAAACCTGCAAAAAGTAACGGTGTACTCACGGGTACAGCCTCAGCAAGAGGCATCTGCTGTCCCCAAGCGAGACTCTGTGTTGCGCCTTGGTGCGGTAATGCTGACGACGTTAAGCGCGCATCTGGGTCAGCGCGGCGCATCACGTCTATGGGCGTTACTAAGGCAAGCCCCGGTTCACTGCTGGGAAATGTGCAGCAGATGGCACCTAGTAAGGCGTCTTGACCGTTCAGCGACAAGTAAACTGGGCTACCGCTCATGCCCGAAGCAATGCCATCCGTTTGGGTAATAAACGGCCCGCTAGCGCGAATAAGCACAAGGGGAAAGTCAGCATTGTCGTACTGCACGCCGAGGATTTCAACGGGAAAACGCTCGAGCACATTACCTGCACTTGCTGTCACAGCATAGCCAGTTTGACCAAGGCTCAACGATTCAAGCGGATACGTTGTTGTGGTCTGAGCTGCTGCTAAATGTGTTAGCGCAATAAAAAGGCTTAGAGATAGTATCCATAAGTGACGAAGATTCATTAACCCACACATTAACGCACATTGTACGCAGGACAGCGTGTGTTTTTCGTTTGCTATGTGCTAATGATGGATTGATGAATACCCTAAGCTTAGGTCGTTGAGACTAAGTACTTTATCTGACTAGAAAAACTACAAAGCCAAAGAACAACCCATCAGACGAATCTGATGGGTTGTTCTTTAGCTAGAAGCTTAGGTTAATACTTGGGCTTAAGGTGTAACTGCTTCAAAGTAGGAGACAGCGATGTTAGCAGTTGCATCGGGCGGAATAAAGGCTGTTTGTTGTGTTGAGGTTGGTGAGAAGGTTACCCCATTAGCATCAGTTGCATCTGGGAAGGTGATGGTGTAGTTACCAGAGGGGAGCTCGAGTTCTACAGGAACTGCACCGCCTAAGTTAACGCTTTGGTTGACCTCGTTATCACTACCTTGAACAACAGCGATGGCATTGACAGGTGCGGTTGCACCACCAAAGTCTGGTGTAATGCGTAGTGTACCTGGTGGTACGAAGCAGATAACTCTGAAGCTACCGACAACGCCAAAGGTAGTTGAGAAAATATCAACGGTTTCGTCAACAGCTTCACGACAGGTTACTTCAAACTCAATATCCTTAGTTTCACCTACATTGACTGTACCGGTTAAGTCATCTTCGTTGATAACATTGACAATCTCCGGTGATTCTACTTGCAAGCTGTAGTTCAACGTACCTTCATTGATAGTGAAGCTAAAGGTTTCTGGCTCAGCTACTGTAGGTACAGGGAAGCGGAAAACACTAGGACCAACTGGTTCTGCCACAATAGTTGGGAGCACGTTAACTGTTACCCGTTCAGTTTGCGTAACGTTACCGTCGGTGACACGTAGTGTGAATTCGGTAGTTTCATCTAAGGTTACGTCAAACGTACCAGTAGATGTGGGGCTATTGATATCTTCGAAGGTTTCAATGACTTCACCATCACCGTTACGACCTTCAAGCAAAGTGATAGTTTGAATGTCATTTCCAGTGAGGCTGGTAACTTCCCAACTCAACTCAGACGTATTACCCTCGGCAATAGTTGTTGGCAAGGCATTAAAGTCAATGCTAAACATGTCGCCCGTGTCTGGTTTTGCGCCCACAGCAAACACACACATCTCGCCAAAACTACCTTGGACAATGTTGATGGTTTGGTTAACGGTTGTACCGGGAACCTCTTCCCAAGCCTCATTGAGTTTGTCAAAGAATAAGATGGTCAAATTACTTTCTAAAAATCCGCTAGGTACAGCAGCGTCTGTATACGGTAGAGAGATCATCACCTCACCACCAGGTACAATGCGCTGGCCCTGTACTAGGCAGCGTGGTCCAATAAAGTACGATGGATCAATAAGTACAATGCCATTTGGTGCCGGAGGCAAGGTGTCATCAAAAATCCCTGCGTCGACAGTTGTGTCCTCAGTAAGCACACCCGGTGGGAAGAAAAATGAGGCTTGTCCCTGAGGCCCATTAATATTAACTGTACCTCCCTGAACAGAAGAAATCTCCACCTGTACAGGATCAATAATGTCTGGTATGCGCTGCGAGCAACCTGCTAATACTGCCAACAGCAAAAGAAGCAAGCTAAAGCTTCGCCGATAGTGTTTCACAAAGCGTCCTCCAAAATCTAGAACCTAGAGTTCCGAGCTAGCCGAGCCCTCATGTGCTATTTCCGCTAGCTTCTGGCTTGCAGAATAGCTCAAGATAAAGCGCCTTTTGAGTGAAGAATCTGGGTTAACTCGTTAGGAGTGAAAAGGGTCACAAAGATTCATGAGAAGCCGTAATTTGTGTGATGGACGGTGCAAGCTTATCTAGCTAACAAGGAAGCCATTTGAAAATGTGAAATCTCGAGCATTGCCACAGCTTGCTAGCTACGACCTTCTATGGCATTTGCTGGGGTTGTACACAAGTCACCTTAACTTGTACCGCTTACAATGAACTTATGACTCACTTGACAACGTGGCGCGTGTTTTCACCCTTGGGGCTAGCGTTAGTGGGCTTTGGCTCGAGCTTGCTTGGTCACAGCATTGAACTAAAGGTAGCTGGTGCAGGTGGCTTGGTTTGGTTTGTTTGGGGAACCATCAGCTTAATTGTTTTAAACGCAGGGTTGGCTGTTTTTGGAGATGCCATTAAGCACCGGGTGCTTTATGAACTTCAGCAGCGCGGTTAATTTCAGTAACATAGGCAACTTCAACAACATAGGCAACTTCAGTAACACAGGTAAAGCTGGGTACACAACATCGCCAGAAGGATGCCAAAGGTCACATGATAAAGTGCGTTCATTGTGAAGCTGGCGATTCTAGCAGACATTCATGGCAATATTCAGGCACTTAACGCTGTCCTAGCTGACCTATTACCTTGGCAACCCGACGAGATTATTGTCAATGGCGATATGGTGAATAGGGGCCCTAATAGCCTCGAGGTTATGACCCGCCTAGCTGACCTAGCAACGACCCACACCACACATTTAGTTCTTGGCAATCACGACGACCTCATGCGCAAATGGGTTGAACAAGATGATGACCTGCCAGCAGATTGGTTTAGTGATAGTTTTTGGGATACCACTGCTGAAAACGCCAGCCAGCTAGCCGAAGCGGGCTGGCTTGACACCCTGCGCAACTTGCCCATGACCCATGAGGTGAACCTGCCAGACGCGCCCACCTTACTTATGTCCCACGGTAGCCCGCGCCATTACCGCGAAGGGTATAACCGCCGTTTGAGCGATGAAAGCCTCAGCGAAATTTTGCAGATGCACCCAGCAGATGTGCTGATTGGTTCGCACACACATGTGCCTATGTCCCGCAAATGGGGACACAAACGCATTTTGAACACAGGTGCGGTAGGTGCGCCCTTTAACCGCGACACGCGCGCGCAGTACCTGCGGCTCACGCTCTTACCTGAACCAGATGACCTCGCCAGAACAGCTCAGCGTTGGCAGGTGACGTTTCATGCGATTAAGTACAACCATGCGGCTGCGCTTGCTGCGTACGATGAGACTGGCTATGCACAAAGAGGCGGCGTAAGCGCAGATATTTTTCGCCGCGAGCTTATTCACGCGCGCCCGCACTACGCCTCGTTTTGGATGTGGTGCGAAACCAGTGAGCACCCTAAAGACGCTGCCCATTGGCAGCAGTTCATAGACGAACACCCCGAGCGCTTTGTGTTGCCAGAACCCCTCCAAGATCAACCGATTGACTATGTGGGTATTGATTAAGCTGATGCTGCTTTACTGATATTTCTTCAGGTTGATATTGCTTTAGGCTGAAGACATCAAGCTGTGGAACCCATAAGTTATGGACGACTGCTTACGTTTAACTTTGACCAGCCAACTACGTCGTCTATAAGTTGATGGCTAGCTAGGTTGAGGCTGATAGTAGACGGTTCACGCTGGCGCATCGCAACATAAACCTCTTGCATGTGTGCTTTGACAATAATTCGGTAAGCTTCTAGCGTCTCTGTTAGTGAGTCATCTACCTCAGATGCCCAGCGCGCCTCAAAACCGCCGCGTTCTTCCAAAGCTAAACCCTGTCGGTCAAGGGTGATGATGGCATCGCCTAAAGGCAAGGTAACTTTATGGACAAGGGGCAAGGTTACCCACCTCCTTTGAGAAGGGTAAAAAGGAACCTCGAGCCACACCTAGGAGACTCGAGGTTGTTATATTTGGGGTCCACATCATGCCATCAGTTTAGACCGTTTGTGAGGCTACCGTGTAAACGCTTTAGGGCTCGAGGTTCACCACCAAGCGCCCTGAACCTACTTCATCGCGGTCAGCAAGTAATTCAGCAGCTTGTTCGGTAAGTTGGGTGGCAAGTGCGTCACTGGCAAGTTCTGGATTCACCTGCCGCCACAGCGCTAACGCCCCAGCAACTTGCGGTGTCGCAAACGACGTACCTTCAAAGTTAAGCGTTCCGCCTTGTGGTGTGCCCGCAGTCACGCCCGCACCAGGGGCAGCTACATCTACATAGTTACCGCGTGTGCTAAAGTCGGCGGTTTGCCAATCAGAACCTGCGCCTGCTTGCTCACACAGGCTGTCAACGCGCCCAGAACGTAACCCTATGCTAAGCCTGCGCAAATTGCCCACGAGTAACAAACTTTGCCCACCGGGTTCGTCAAGTACATCGAACTGTACGCTACCGAGTTCTTGCCCGGCAAGCGCCCGCAAGCTGTCCGCATGATTCTTAAATTCACCGTTCACTTCTAAGTTCAAATTAGGGGTGTAATCGGCAACGCTAAGCCGCACGCCAGAGACGGGTTCGCCGAAGTCTAGCTCGAGGTTCACCCGGTCAAGTACTAATGACGTACCAGCACCATCCACTGACCCCACATTGCCAGCCTCAACTAGGGCTGTACCATCTACAAAGGGAGGATCAGCTAAGGGTGGTTCACCTTCCAAGATAAAACTGGCGACGTTGACATCAATACCCGATTCACTAAACGTATCTCCAACCGTGAAGCGTGTGTTGGGTGTCAACGTATCAAAGCTGATGCAACGCGGTGGGTTTGTTTCAAGCGCTGCCACAGCCACCACAGCAGCTTGGTCAAACGCAGCCGGGTAGTGTTGCGGGGAGCCTTCTAGCCCTTTGTTGCCTGCGGCAGCGGCTACCACTGCACCTTCGCTAGTTGCGTAGTTGATAAGTTCTTCTAACAAGGTCACAGGTGTATCCCCACCTAGACTCAGGTTAATAACCAGTGATTCTGGCGGTGCTTGGTTAAGCGCAGCACACATGCCCACGGCAACATCACTACTGCTACACGCACCTGTTTCATCACAGACTTTGATGGGCAACACAGATGCTTCTGGCGCAACGCCTAAATTACTACCTGCTGCTAGCACAGCCACCGCTGTACCGTGACCGTCGCCATTAAACGCAGTAGCCGGGTCGTCAAAGTCGTCTGTTGGATCGTCATCGCCATTGACAAGGTCAAGCCCCGGCAAAATGCGCCCTGTTAGTTCTGGATGGGGATTTACACCCGTGTCCAACACAGCAATGGTGACACCTTGCCCGGCGATGCCAAGGGCATGTTCATCAAGTACCTCTGCACTTGCTAAATGGCTTAAATTGCTAGTAGTTGCTGCAACATCAAGACTGTAGCGCCCCCGTGGATCAGCATTGAGGATGACATCATCTGCTTCAAGTGCTGCAAGGGCTTCTGCAAAGGGTGTACCTGCAATATCTAGCTCAGCAATATTGGCACTGCACAAACCTGCGCCACCTAGGGTGCGAAATTGGTCGAGTTGAAAGCCCTGAGACGTTGCGAGGGCATCAAGTTGGGCTCGAGTAGTTCCTGCTTGTACAAACACCGTGACTTTATCAGGTACAACATCCCCAAAAACCGTCACCTGTCCTTCAGCAATCCGTGACCCTTGAGCGATACGCAAAGGTTGCACACCAGCGGGGCTAGCTGAAGGAAGTTGAAAACTGACTTGGTCAGGTGTGCGGCTCACAACAGGTGCAGACACACCTGCAACGCTGATGCTGACACTTAACCCGTCTAGGTTTTGCAGGCTAGCTGTGAGGGTTTCGCCGCGAGCTGCGCGCGGGTAGTTCAGCGTGAAACCAGGGTCCGCGGGTGTGGGGGTAGACGAATCGCAACCAATAAACCCGAGGAGGCCGGTAACGAGCACGAGTAACTTGAGGTGATTTTTGTGCCGTGACTGGCGGCATTGGTTCATCTTTGACCTCGATCCAGATATCATCCATTAAAGTAAGGGCACTTCGTGGCATGGCAGGAGCCTAACTTAGCAACTATGAACGGAGCCTGAACGGGTGATTTTCTGGAAGCTCTTCACGGTACATAGCCGCTTCACCTTCGTGACCTGAGGCCTCAAGCAATGCCAGAGCTTCTTCCCAAGCGTCACGATCTTCATTGAGCTCAGCAAGATTAGCAAGAATAAGTCCGATAAGATAACGCTCACCCATCTGCTGCGCATTACTTAAGGCCTTTTCGTACATCACACTAGCTTTGTCGAGACGACCTTCTTTGTGATACATCGCGCCGAGGTTGTTCCAAGCATCTGCCGCGATGTCGGTAGCACCAGCATCTGTTGCTAACTCACCTGCTTCTTGTAAGAGCGACTCAGCTCGCTTAAGGTCATGTTCTTTTTCGTAAATCATCCAACCAGTGTTAAGCAGCACACGCGCGCGCATGAGTGGATGATCACCAGAAGCATCTAACGCTTCTGCAAAGGCATCTTCAACATTGTCATCAAGCAGGGTTTTAGCAGTTGCCACATTAATAAGCGCACCCACAAAACGTATATCGTTCCCAAGCGCGCGCCAAAGGGTAGCCGCCCGACGGAACTGGCCGATGGCGTCATCATAAGCACCTTCAGCAAAGTGTAATGAACCAAGGGTATTAAGGGCCTCAGCACGTACCGGAATGTCGCCATCAAGCGCGCGTTCGGCGGCTTTGGCAGCTTCTTCCGGCTGCCCCAAGCGCCACAACACAGTACTTTTTAAGGCGAGTACGTCTGCTTCTTCTTCCAAAGGTTGCAGGGTTTGTAACGCTTCCTGATAAAAGCCAGCGCGCTCGAGTGCCCGTGCTTTTAGGAGCACGACAGGTTTAGATGGCGGCGCGTCTTTTAACACGTCAAACGCACGTTGGGGCGCGCCGCGTCGTAAAAGTTCTTCACCCCAAGCTAAGTAGCTGGCTTCAATTTTGGGTAAGTCGCCTGTTGCCCACAGGGTTTGGGTGCGTTCGTAAAAGACAAACGCCGCCAGCGGGTCAAGCACCCTAGCCAACTTGAGGGCAAGCGGTGCGTAGCGGTGCGGGTGATTGTCGAGAAACTCGAGCGCAGCCCCCTTTGCATTTACTGCACCAGACGGTAAGACAAGCCCAGCAGCAATAAGTAGCTCGAGCACGCCCGACATCGTCATGGCATCTAGGGTTAGTGCCTTGCGCACCAAGGTTAAATCTGGTGTGTCTAACAGTGCTAGAGATAAATAAACATCCACTGCAGGCTCATCTAGGGTACTCAAGCGCGTTTCAAGGGCAGCTTCTAAGGGCTCTTGACGCAAATACGCGCCTACAAGCGCAGGCAGGCCGCCTGTTTTGTCCCATACATCCGAATAGTCTGTTAAATCTGTTTCAGACAGCGGTGCAAGGTCAACCAGCGCGTCACAGGCAATCTCTGGGGCTTGGGTTGAGGCAATCACCACCCGTAAACTGGGTCGCAGCTCGCGCAAGCGTGTGAGCAGACTTTTACTTTCAGCATCCACCCGTTCCCAGTCGTCAATAAGCAACGTGCCCTGTTGCCTTAGTAAGGTGCGCAGCATGCGTTCTTCGCCAGCTTCTAGACTTTCGCCGAGGAGGGGCTCGAGCGTCACATAGGGCAAGCCTGAGCGGGCTAGCACATAACTTCCCTCGAGGCTTTTAAGTAGCGTTGTCTTACCCATGCCTGTGCCACCGCGCAACCACGCCCACTCGCCTTCAGCTAGGGCAAGTAAGCGTTGCCGCTCAGGTTCACGTCCAATAAACGTCTGTTGTAACTTGCTACGGGCGTCATCAGACGCAAGGCGTACCGCGAGGCCGTAACTTTCTGCTTCTCTAAACACCTCGGCGGCTAGCGGATGGTCGCCAGCTACAAGTAGCGCGTGAATGCGCATCAAAGACTCGGGTTCAGGGTCTGCACCGGGCAGTTCAAAAGCTTGCTGCGCGGTTTGGGCGGCTTCTTTGAAACGTCCTTGGGAAGCGTCTCGTTCAGCTTTAAGCAGAGCAGCGCTGCGGACTTGGGCCGTTAAACTCTCGCGGGTGTC
>JBCCOX010000082.1:0-11609 GCA_039025155.1 Deinococcota bacterium
CAAACCTTTGGCTAACCTGAGCATGACCTTGACCCGGTTGAGGCAAACGGATGAAACGCTGTTCCAAAGTGATGATGTTCGGGTATCAAGCACCGTAGAGCTGGACGTGCTCGAGCTAATCAGAGCTTTTGAGACTGAGGCTTATGACGACGTGATGAGCCTCTACCACAAGCCTTTTTTAGAAGGCCTGTCTACCAAAGCCCTGAGCAATGAACTCGAGGAATGGGTATATGAAAAAAGGGAATATGTTGCAGGCTTAGTGCGTGATGCCAAGTTGCACCTAGCTGAGCTGGCTGCAAAACAAGCTGAGTTTCAAACTGCCGCTGAGCAGGCGGCTGAGGCCTACCATCTTCGCTATGCGCCTGAGCCGGATGAGCAAATCTTAGAACGCATGTTTGTGTTACTTCAAGCTGATCACCACAGGCTTGCTAAAGAGGTTCGTGAGGAAGCTTTAGAGTACGGCCTCAACTTGGGGATGTCGCAAGATGAAGCTCGGGCGCGTTTTGAAGGTGTCAAACAAGCAAGCATCACACACAACCTCCCTGACTATCTAAGCTCTTTCATAGGTCGTCAAGCAGAACTTAAAATTTTAGATGATTACGTAAACCACGAAGATAAACGCCTGATTAGCATTGTGGGGTTGGGTGGCATGGGTAAAACCCGTTTGGCGCTCGAGCTTGCTAGACACCAACTCGACAAAGCTGAGTTTGTTGATGGTGTTTACTTTGTTGCGCTAGACGCCTTAAAAGACAGCTTTGCAATCCCTTTTGAAATTGCTGACGCTATGAACTTGCAACTTAGAGGCGACCTCGAGCCTTTAGACCTGCTTATAAAACAACTGGATGGTAAAACCTGCTTACTTATTTTGGATAACTACGAGCATCTACTTGAGGCAGCATCGCTCTGCAGCCAGCTTCTGAAGCGTTGCACCAACATCAAACTTGTGGTTACAAGCCGAGAGAGGCTAAATGTTGCTGGTGAGTGGGTTTACCCGTTGAGGGGGTTGAGTAAAGGACAAACTTCTAAAGCGCGACCCAGCGTTTCTATGCATTCAACAGAAACAAAGCCAGAGGATTTTCAAGACGCCATTGCCCTTTTTGTCTATTACGCACAGCAAGCCGACCTTACCTTTGTGCTGAACAACAGCAATCAAGCAGCCATTAGCAGTATTTGTCAGGTGGTGGATGGGTCGCCGTTAGCACTTCAACTGGCGGCAAGCTGGACTAAGTTATTAAGCCCTGCTGAGATTGCTAGCGAGATTCACCAAAGTTTTGATGTTTTAAGTAGTCGCTCAACCCAAGTTGATGAAAAACACCAAAGTATAGAAGCTGTTTTTGAATACTCTTGGCAAAGGCTCACCGACAAAGAACGCGCTGTTTTAAGGAAGCTGTCTGTTTTTGAAGGTGGGTTTACGCGAGACGCTGCAAATAACATTGCTGCAGCCAACCTAGCTATTTTGGCAACGCTAACTGACAAGTCGCTTATCCGAACTGCCGGAGAAAATCGCTTTGATCTTCACCCATTGATTAAGCAGTTTGCCGCATTCAGGTTGGCAGCGCGTGAAGAGGAACAAAGACAAACGCAAGAGAAACATGCCTTGTTTTTTGAACTGATGATAGGTAATCCACAAACATTCCACGACTCGGCAATTCAAGAGGGATTAACAGGTGACTATGAAAATGCTCTGGCATCATGGCGCTGGCTTATCTTAAACAAGGGTGAGCAAGATATTTCTAATTTTGCAAATGGCATGTTTATGCTTATTTTCATGAGAACTCGCTTTTTAGAAGGCGTGGCAATTTTCAAAGATGCTGAGGAATATTTAAGGGACATACAACATGTTCATGTACCTAGTCTAGCCTTAATCGTGAGGTGTAAATCATGGTCTTTAATGGAGCAAGGACTTTTCTCAAGTGCTTTTGAAGGGATTCAAAATACAATTAATCTACTAGCATCTGAACCTCCTCACTTTGCTCATTGGGCTGCGTTTCATGCAAGTTGTAACTTTAGTAGAAAAGTGGGGTTATTTAAAGAGGGAAAAGCAAATGCGCTCCAAGCAATCGAAATGGCAGACAGTTTGGGTTTGGAGCAGCAAAAGACGCTGAGCGAAGGTGAGTTAGGCGCTGTTCTATCTGCTCTTGGAGATTATCAAAGTGCGCAAGAGATATTTCTGAAAGCCTATGTGCAAAGAAAACAACAGGGCATGCTATTTCAAGCTTTTCAGAATTTGATGCACCAAGGCGAGTTGCATTTAGCTATTGGAAATTTTGTAGAGGCGAGGGAGTGCCTTGAAACCTCCTTAGAATGGCTAGAAGGTTTAGGGACGACCGCAGCTTTAATGCGCTGCCTAGATAGTAATGCAAGACTCGAGCTTGCAGAAAGAAACACAGATAAAAGCTTGCAACTTGTCAACAGAGCCATTGAGATGTCAAGGTTACTCGGGGCAAAATACTACGAAGCTCGAGCACTTGTTACCTTGGGACGCATCCACCTAGCAAAAGATGAGCTTGATGTTAGCTACAAACATTTGACGGATGCGGTGAGATTAGCCCATTCACAAATGGCGTACTCAACGCAACTAACGGCGCTTGCGTTTTTAGCTGAGCTAAACCTCAAACAAGAACACTATGAAACAGCGTATGGGTTGCTGAATCTTGTTTTACGTCATGAATCAGCTGAATTTTGGGTCAAGGAAAAGGCCACAGAGCTTATGGCTAATGTTGAGAAACATCAAGATGAAAATGTAAATAAAATTATCTCGGCTAAGTTGACCTTAGAGCAAGCCGTTGCTGAACTTATCTGACATAACTTGGCAGGTATCTGGAAACGCCAACATCAGGTTAAACTAACCCATGAGCATCACCATCACAGCAGCCACGCCAAGCGACTGGCCAGCCATTAAAGACATCTACTTGGAAGGCATCCAAACGGGTCACGCCACCTTTGAAACAGGGGATGACCTCCCGTCTGCCGAGGGTTGGTTTGCAGGCAAACTTGATAACCTCAGCTTCAAAGCCGTGAATGACAAAGGCGAGATGCTCGGCTGGGTAGCGCTTTCGGGCACGTCTGACCGCTGTGTGTACGCGGGCGTGGCGGAGGTTTCTGTTTACGTGGCAAGTGCAGCCCGTGGGCAGGGTGTGGGGCGTGCGCTGCTAGCTCACGAAATTGAGGCGTCTGAAGATGCTGGCTTGTGGACGTTGCAAGCAGGTATTTTTCCAGAAAACACCGCTAGTGTTAGCTTGCACGAAAAACTTGGCTTTCGGGTTGTGGGAACGCGCGAGAAACTCGGTAAACTCAAAGGTGTCTGGCGGGATGTCCTATTTATGGAACGGCGCTCGAGCCGCATTCTCTAAACATTAAGCTTTCAAAAGATCACCTGGTACCTTGCAACAACCTTGTCTAAGACCGTCGTGCTAGCGTAGATAAATGGCATTACCACCCCTTAATGACACCATCACCGCTATTGCCACAGCTCCGGGACAAGCTGCGGTGGGCATTGTGCGTGTTTCTGGTCCAGATAGTTTTGAGCTGGTAAATAGCATGTTTGCGCCTGCAAGCGGCAAGCAAGTTGATGAGCTGCCAGCAAACCGGGTTGTGTTGGGGCATATTCATGATGGGGACGCAATTAAGCGCGGTGAACTGGTCGATGAAAGTTTGCTGCTGACCTTTCGCGGTCCGCATTCTTATACCGGGCAGGATGTACTCGAGCTGCAAACACACGGTGGCCCAGCTGTATTACGCCGTGTGTTAGACATGTGCGTGGCACGGGGTGCGCGCTTAGCTGGTCCAGGTGAATTTACCCTACGTGCCTATCTTTCCGGGCGTATTGACTTGGTTCAAGCTGAGGCTGTCCTCGCCATGGTCAACGCGCAGTCTGAACGTGCCCGTCGCAACGCAAGTATGGGGCTAAGTAAAGCGCTATCCGCCACGTTGCACGACTTACAAACAACCCTTACGCAAGTTTATGGCAACATTCAAGCGGTCTTTGATTATCCTGAAGAGGGCGTGCCAGATGCATCGTTTAGAGAGCCTATCCAAGAGGTTATTCATAGAATTGATGGGCTTTTAGCGACGGCCAACGCAGGTAGGCTGATGCAGCAAGGCGCAAAGCTGGCGATTATTGGTCGGCCGAACGCAGGTAAGTCGAGTTTGTTGAATGCTCTGTTAGGTTATGACCGCTCCATTGTTAGTGATACGCCGGGGACAACTCGGGATTATTTGGAGGCCGTGCTCGAGCTGGACGGTATTCCTATCACCGCGATAGACACAGCTGGTATTCGTGACACAGACGATTCAATTGAGGCTTCTGGCGTACGCATTGCCAAAGATATCGCCCAAAACGCGGATGTGAGCTTGCTCCTTATTGACAGCAGTCAACCGTTGCATGTTGAGGATGTGCGCCTGCTTGAAGACCTCGTACCTGAACGCAGTTTGGTGGTTGCAACCAAAGCAGATTTGGCTGCTGCCTGGGATTGCCATGACATTCACGCACACAACGCAGCTCTGGATTGCCTATCGTTATCTGTTGTAGATGAGACTATCGGCTTAGAGAATCTACGCAAACACGTGTGGGATAAGTTATTAGGTGATGCTAGTGGCAGCGAGTTGTGGCTTTCCAGTGAGCGTCAAGCAGAAGTACTTAGCAACGTCAAGATGTTACTTGAAAATGCTCTTGTTGCGCCAGATGATCTTGCAGCCCTCGACCTCGCTGACGCATTACAAGCGCTTGCTAGCCTCACCGGGCGCAGTGAAATTGCTGAAGATGCGCTCGAGCACATCTTCGCTAATTTCTGTGTTGGCAAATAGCTGGTTAGTATACCTACGGGTTCCACGCCTGGAACAAATTGTTGTTGATGTAAGTACGCAGTTCAGCCCGTCCGTACACAGTAATCACTGTATCAATGGTGTCGCCATCTTGCAGTAATCGGCTGATGACTTCGCGCTCACCACGGTCGTCGTTTACAATAAGTTGGAACATATTTTCTTGCGATTGTAAAAAGCCATAGTTGTCTGGGTTAAAGCGAATGGTGATGTTGCGGGCATTGGCGGCATCTGCTGCAGGTGTCGCTAACGGAAGCGTGGGTGTGGCTGGCGTTGCTGCAGAAGTAGTAGGCGTGATAGTAGGAATGGGGCTTGCATCGGTTGTTATGTTAGTGGTTACGTCGGTTGAGCTTGAATCATCTGTCAAGGTTGAAGTGCCAGTGCTAGTTAGGTCATCACTGCTGGTAGGCTGTCCAAAAAAGGCATCAAACCCAGGCTGTAACCACAGCGGCGGTTCATCTTCACTGGGTTCAGGTGGTGCCAGGGTATTGTCACCAGTGGCTGTACCGTTAACACGTACGACCAAAGTTGTTCCTGCAAGGGTATAGCCACGTGGCTGCCAGTCGTAAACCCCCCCAGCTTGGTCGGGTAAATCTAAGTAGTCCAGCCAGCCAACCGTGAGGCCAGCGTCGCGGATCTGCTGCTCAGCTTCACGCAAACTCAACCCTGTTAAGTTGGGTACACGCACTAAATTGTCTCCAGGAATGCTGTAATAGAGCGTCACGGGTACGCTCGCCAGCACAGTCTGCCCAGCTTGGGGGCGTTGGGAGATAACACTGTAGCCGCCACTGTAGCCAACGCCACCCGCAACCGTAGAAACGCTACGAATGCCGAGGCCAGCTAGCCTCGAGCGAGCTTGGTCGGTTGTTATGCCGCGCAAGTCTGGCATAGTGATCTGAGCCACCGGCGCACCTCTACTGAGGATGACATCAACATTGCTACCCGTGCGGGTAGGGATGGTGGCGGCAGGTTCTTGGGCAATCACTGTGCGGGCAGGTTGATCGCTAAAGTCGTAAGACACTTTACCCAGTTCAAAGCCAAGGTCTTGCAAGCGCTCGGTGGCTTGGTTGAGGTCAAGGCCAAACAGCTCAGGTAAAGGCACGTCGTCTGCGGGGGTATTGATACCAATGGTAACAGAGCGCCCAATGCGCACCATAGTGCCGGGGTTGGGGGTTTGCATGGTGACGTGATTGACCGGCGTGTTGGCCATGTCGTCAGCGTAGGTAACAACAGTAAGCCCGGCTGCCCGTAGGGTTTCTTCGGCTTGGACGTGGGCGAGTCCGGTGACATCTGGAACATTTAGCGTAGGTACAACTAGATAGTCGCGGGTTTGTACAAAGGCCATCCAGCCCAAACCTGCTAGCAGCCCAGCGGCAATTAAAAACCGAAAACCCGCTAAAATAGCAGCTAACTTGGCATTGTAGCGTTGCAGTTGTTCGCGGCGTTCGTCGTACAGGCGCTGATATTTTGTTACCCGCTCGCGGGCTTCACGCCCTAGCGTGCGCCTCGAGTTACGCCCAATACCATCACCCATGTCACTCATCTTAATGTATCCGTTCTTAATATTATTCTTGATATCATAGTTAGCTTAGTGAGCTGCAAGCTCACACCTCTCACCTTAGCCCTAACTTTAGCACGGTTGGGTAGTCGTCCTCGTGCGCTAGCTCATAAACAGTATAGTGTGTATTGTACTAATGTTGTGTGTAATAGTGGTAGACCCTATGACGTGATACATCAGATTTGCTTAACACGACAAAAAGCACTTCTCTCAAAACACTTGCTAGTAAGCCATTACCACCAGCAACATCACCAAGGTCGAAGTTGCGTATCATGGCTTATATGGCTAGTACAACGCATCCTCAACGTTTCCACACATTAGAACCAAATAGCTCATTAGCACAGCATCCAGAAATTGCTGCTTTAGTCAAATTACAAGATGCTGGCTTAGCTACTGCTGAGATGGTACTAATGCCACCCGCGAGTGAAGAGCAGTTTTATCAGCTCAACAACTTACCGCATCAACTTTTGATGCTTTTTCGCGGCGTTGATCTGGCTGATCCAGACGAAGATGACATCGAAGAATGTGCCCCCAAAGCACAAGCGCTTTTGCGCAGCCATTACTTGTTAGATGAACAAATTGAAGCGTTTTATGAGTTGCTCAAGCGTTTACCCGCCAAGCTGGTGGTGCGCCGTGCGTCGCTAGCTGCGTCAGGGACATCCTCAAAATTCTTAAGCCCCATTGTCCGCGGCCGTCCGGCGTTACTAGCGGTTAAAGATTTGTGGACAGATGAATGGTCGTTTGACGCGCTCATGACGCGCTTGCAGCAAACGCAGACGCTTGCGCCAACAGCCTCACCTGTGGTGGTGGTAGGCGCTGGACAGCAGGCTGGTGAAGACGCGCTGAACGCCAAAGCCTCCCAAATATTAGACCAAGCTGTGAGCGTGGATGTGCTCGAGGGTGCTATTTGCAGCGTCAGCGCACGTTGATGCTCAGAGTTTGTCTGAAAAGGTCAATTTCAACCACATCAATCAAAACTTAATATGAGTAACGTCAATTAACGCAAGCAACGTCCTACATGAACGTCTTAAATAGCAGTTGAGGTCATCAATCAGATGATAGACAAGCCTGGCCCAAGACTTTTCAGACCAGTTTCTCAAGTGAGTACCTTGGCTGCCTATGCTGAGATTCAAGATAGACATTTAGGATGTCTTCAAGACCTCAGTACTGCACCCTCACCTGACCTAAAGGTCTACGCCTACCCCAAACGTGGGCCGATGCGCCATCAATCTGTAACTCACTACACTAGTCTCTGGTTGTGACGAATTGCCACCGAAGTATTACAGCAACCAAAACCTTATGACGTGGCTCCAGATGTGGTGTGATTGACACGGGGTATTACCATCTCAACACATGGCCATCACCTCTGGATAGAACGGAGACAGTGATGAAGCAGTTGTGGCGTGTACTGGCAGTATTGGGATTTACCTTGTTGGCGACATGTCTAGCAAGCTCCCCATTTGCAGGAAATTGGCAAGGTGCTATTGATCCTGCCGAGATAAATATCGAGATTGCCGTCGATTTTATAGACGCAAACGAAGGTTTAACGGCAAGCTTGAGTATTCCAGCTCAAGGTTTAGTTGCTGCGCCCCTCGAGCTGCTCGAGCAAGCTGGCAATACCATCGTCATGCAGTTGCCAGATGTGCCGGGTGAGCCAACCTTTACAGGTGAGCTTGCCGGGGACGTGCTCGAGGGAAGCTTTACCCAAGGTGGGCAAGAACTTGACTTTGTGCTCACGCGCGGCCTCACCGCCCTAGCGCCAGCGCTAGCAACGGTGGATGTTTACACGGGGTCGTGGTTGGGTAACATCCATTACGAGGGTGAGTCCGTCCTTGACATTAGCGTCACCTTTCAAGATGAAAACGGCGTCATGGTTGGTGAAATTGATATTCCAGCCCAAAGTTTTACGGGCCCGTTACGGATTGAAACTGCAACTGAGGCAGGCATCAACTTTGTGATTGCAGGTGTGCCGGGCTTGCCCACGTTTGATGGCCAGTTAGACGGATCACAGCTTGCTGGTGTGTTTACGCAAGGAGACGCGACGCTCGAGTTCAGCCTCGAGCGCAGTACAGAATAAATACATTTGTCTAGGCTGTTTGTCTCGTTAAAGATATGACCTACACAGGGGTGAGGGCTTGCTGAGGCTTCCTCACCCTTCTCGAGCTTTTGAGGTGGATCATCATGTATGGTGAGTAGCGTTTGTGACTGACAAAGCCTCCCCATCACCGCAGTTAACTGCTCGAGCTTTAGAACGCCGCCTCAAGCGCCACGTTCGCAAAGCACGCCAGCAGTTTTTTGTCGTTTGTGCGCCGGGGTTTGAAGATGTGCTCGAGCGAGAACTCACAACCCTACCCAGCACAGCCGAGGTTAACATCCTCAGTAAAACGAATGGCGGCATCTTGCTAGAAGGTCATCTTGACGCCATCTACACCCTGCACTTACACCTCGCAACCGCCCACCGCATCCTGTGGCGCGTTGGCAAGTTTTTGGCCCAGTCCTATCCTATGCTCTATGACAAAGCCCGCAAACTGCCGTGGGAGCATTATTTGGGGTTTTGTGAGGATTACACAGTTCATGTGACGGCGTCGGAATCTTTTTTGAATCATCAGCGGGGGATTGCGCAGCGGCTTGCCGATGCCATTCGTTACAGGCTCGAGCCGCTCGGACTTTCCGCGACGTACACATCAACGCCTGATACATCCACGTCTGATACATCCACGTCTGATACATCTGCGCCTAATCAAGACAACATTGAGATTTATGTGCGTTTGTTTCAAGACAGATGTACCGTGAGCATCAACACAAGTGGCACGCATTTGCACAAACGCGGCTATCGTGACCACAGCTATGCAGCGCCTTTGCGGGAAACCTTGGCAGCGGCGGTTTTGAGAGAGTTAAACCTAACTGACTACACAACGTTTATTGACCCGATGTGTGGTTCTGGGACGCTACTTATTGAGGCTGCACTGCTATCGCGCCGGATGCCTGTAGGATTTGTAAATGTTGATGATCTGGTACTTGAGGCTGGTGAAGTAGCCTCCTCAACCATGCGAGAGTATGGCTTTGAAAACTTACCCATCTTTCAAGCCAGCAAGTGGCAGCGTTTAGGACGGGAAGCATTATCAACAGCTTTGCCAGCGGGTCGCCTCAACATTTTTGGCGGAGATATACGTGAAGATGCTATCAAACTCACTCGTCGCCATGCAGTTCGCGCGGGTGTGGGTGATGATGTTCAAGTTGTGATGCGTGATGCAGCAGACTGGCTCGAGCCATCTGACAAAGCGGTAGATGGGTGGGCGAGTGGGCCTGTTTTGATGCTTTGCAACGCACCTTATGGACAACGCCTTGGCGAGGTAAATGAAATCTGTACAACGTTACAGGTCATGCATAGTCAAGCTCATCAGCACAATGTGACCTATCCTGGTAAGCCTGTGACGCTAGCTGTTATTACCAGCCCTAAAGTTGCGGATAAGTTAACCGGGTTTAAGATTCGCAAACGCTTTCGCAATGGTGGATTAAAGGTGGTTTTGCTCGAGGTGGATAGCTCAGCTTAACGGCTCGGTTTAACGGCTACGCTCAATTTGTAGGTGGACTTTTTGGTTGCCTTTTTTAGTAGTTCCCTCGAGCGCCACTAACCTTACCCGACCAAGCCCGTCCGCATAAATTTCATCACCGACGTTGGCACTGCTGGATTTACCGGCAGGTTTACCGTTGACACTTACGTTGCCACCAGCAACACCTTTGCTGAAATAGGACCTCGAGACCTGGAAAGCTTTGGCTCCTAGCACGTCCACCCGCAGAGACGGCACAACTACGTGTAAGTCTTTGCCACTTTTGGTATCCAGCAAACTCAGCTCAACCTCACTCACGGTCACAGGTTGCCCGGCGACACGCTCGACTTCAAGCACTGACGCTAACTTGTTCTTAACCAAAATCACGCTGAGGCCGTCGTCGTGGCTAATCACATCACCTAGGTCGCCTTCGTCTAGGCCAGCTTGTCGTAAGGCACCCCGTAAAAGGTCATCATCGTGAACATCAGCGACGTAAATAGCAACCAATGCAGGCGTGACTTCAGGAATGTGCTGGGGAAACGCGCTCACAATACGCCGACGTGCGCCGCTGATGCCGCCACTGCTCGAGACCCGTATATCATCATCCAACCGCAGCGAAGCTTCCAAACTCGCGGCCTCATCGGGGTCTAAAAACGGACTAGACGCGACCCGTCCACCTTGAGCTTGTTTCAGCAGTGTTGTGCGCAAACTTGCAAGTTGAGGCTCGAGTACGTTAGTGGACATCGACAACCTCAATATCTTTGCCAGCGAGTCGTTCAGGGTAATTTTCAGCGCCCTCACCAGCCACGCGCAAAACCATCCTGCGTTTACCTTCGCGGATGCCAGCGGTGACCACCGCGACAATATTGGAAGGTGCCGCTGTCCCAGCAACTTGTGCGAGAATTCCCGGTTCATCAGGTACGAGCACACTTACCCGAGTGCCACCCTCACGCAAGCCGAGTACCGCCACAAACGACCGCAACATATCCGTAATGGTAAAAATGCCGCACAGTTCGCCACCATCAATCACAGGCAAGCCAGACACCTTTTTTTCTTCCATAATTAGCGCAGCTTCTTCAACTGGCGTGGTAGGCGTAACTGTGTAGAGGGTTTTGTGCATCACGTCATCCACCCGAAGTTTACTGACCAAGTAGTTGAGTTCATAAATGGATAGTGAGGTAGCGTTGGGTGGGCTGGCTTCACGCAGGTCTTTGTCGGTCACAATACCCACCAAGCGGCCTTCGTCAACAACTGGCAAACGCCGATAGGCTTCTTTGCGCAGTATTTGCATGGCTTCAATAATGCGGGTTCGGCTCGAGACCGCCCGGGGGTTTTCAGTCATCCAGTCTTTAACAAGCATGGTCACTTCCTAAGAGCCTTCGTGCTGCAGCTATCATCTGTCAAAGATGATACCTATAGCGCGATGGCATGAATGCAATAGCATTTCGTGATGGCATTAGCGTGATGGCATTTTCCTCAACTGCTAGACGCAACACGCACCTATCAGATGTTCAGATACTAATGCACTAGTATGTCACATCATGCTCGCTTGCTAACTAAAAAAGCGCAACACAATATGAATGTGCTGCGCCTGTACTCTAAATTTCAATTTTAAAAGATGATGACGTTAGGCAGTTATAGTGCTAAGCAGTTACGGCGTGATGGTTAGTGACTTCGCC
>JBCCOX010000083.1:0-11581 GCA_039025155.1 Deinococcota bacterium
CGCCACGCAAGGACTAACCACGTTGCCAAAATGAACATAAGTGGGTTGGTTGAAACAGTGCCTGCAAGTAAAAAGCTAGCGTTCATCAGCCCACCTAAAAAGGCTGAAATACCCGTTAAAAATCCGACGATAAGCGCAATGCCTATCAGCACTTCACCAATAGCTACCAAGTGGCTCATTAACGCTGCATTGGGTAAAAAGAGGTTTTCAATCATCCACGCATACCAGCCTTGAACACTCGGGTGCTCACCTGTGGTCAAGGTCAGGGCGCGCGTCAAAAACCCTGTGACGGGGCCGCCCGCATCTGGACCCACCCAAGCACTACTAGTGACTTTGCCCCAACCTGCTGTGAGCCATAAATACCCTAGATATATGCGAATAACTGCCCACAGAGGTGCTAAAGCTTTGTTAGCAAAAAGGGTTTTGCTTAAAAAAGGCTCCGGATACAGCCTTGGATCAACATTCTTGAGTCCAACAGTGTGTGTCCCAACCGTGTGTGTCATGGTCACTCCTTGGTAGAGCACGACATGACCCTCTGCGTTACCGCAATAATGATGCCGTACCCATGAGAAAAGCGAACCCTAGGGATGTCATTAATACCTATCGCGCGAAACATACTGGGTGTAGCTCGTCAATCATGTGATGTAGAAATAGGTTTTGCTTGATGACACCCCTACTGTAGAGGACAGACATAACCTATTTCAACGAACAAATGTCCTGTGATGGTCTTTGGGCAGGCCTAAACGTTTGATTATGATGCAGCTTATTCGCGGCTTGCAACCAACCAAGAGCTATCGTCTTCTTGGAAACGCACCTGAACATCAACCGTTAAGTCACTTTCGCCACCACCTCGGTGTAAGCCGCGCACCGGGGGAACGTCGCTATAATCTCGCCCGCAGGCCACTTTTATATGGGCTTCGGTGACTAAACAGCCGTTGGTAGGATCAAAACCAACCCAGCCGCTACCGGGCAAAAAAGCCTCGAGCCAGGCATGCGAGCCTTCTGCCCCAATCAGGGTTTCGTCACCACTTGGATTACTGTGAATATAGCCGCTCACATAGCGCACCGGAATGTTGGCAATGCGGCACAGCGCTAACATGGCATGGGTAAAGTCTTGACACACGCCAGCACCACTTTCGGCAAAGGTTGTCAGTGGCGTTTCAACATCGGTACTAAGTGGGTCATAGACAAAGCGCGTTTGCAAATACTGGGTTAAATCCATCAAAAACATGACCAAGTTGTCTTTTGGGTTCAGGCGCAGTGCGCCAAACACCTCAAACCAATCTACGTTCAAAGGCACGCGCTCAGTGGGTGCAAGATAATCAAAAAAGCGGTGCCGCAAACTTGGTAAAACGTCAGAAAAAACAGCTTGTGGATAAGGAATAGAATAGGTAACAACCCTCGAGCTAGCTTCAATCACCAGTTTGTTGTGCTGGTCAGGAATATGAAAGTGATGATTTGTATTTCCCCAAAAGTCAATGTGACTGCGTAATACAGCGTTAGGGTCAATCACTAAATCAAAGGCTAAGAGCGTCTGCCGGTAGTCGTCAGCAGGGCGCAACCAAAGGGCGTTAAATGAGTCCCACGCGGATTGACTATAGGTATAGGTTGTTGTGTGCTGCGTGGTTAAATACATCCTTCTATTAAACACGCTAAGTGTGAGGGAGCGCTACATTAACTTGTACTAGCTATCACTAAAAGATTCATGTGATGTTTACAAACACGCTTAGTAATATCGTTTCAGGTTGATTCCCGAAGGAATTAACCCGAGTAGAGCGAGTAGAAAAGGATACGGGTTCTGATGAGAACGAAATAAATGCGTAAGCCGTTTATGCAGTGCTCAGTTGGAATCCGTATAAGATACCCACATGTTTTTAATGTGACCTCACTACCCATTTATATGAAACTTATAACCCACATTGCGTACAGTATGAAGTATTTTATTGCCTTTGAAATGAATTTTTTTGCGTAAATTTGAAATTGTTACATCAACAACACGCGGATTACCAAAAAAGTCCCGTCCCCAGACGCGATCAAGCAACTCAGTACGATCAAATACACGTTCGGGTGATATAGCAAGTAACCAAAGTAGATCACACTCCTTGTCACTGAGTGGAATGATGGTTTGGTTAAATTCAACACGACGCATTGATCTATCAATTATCAAGTTGGCAAACTTAAGCACAGTTTGATCTTGTTGTGTTTCTGATTCACGCTGTCCCGCAGGTACAAGTACTTGCTGAGGATAATTTGTAGTCTGGCGGCGTAATAACGCATTTACCCTTGCGACAAACGCCCTTGGGCTAAATGGCTTGCGAACGTAGTCATCAGCGCCTAGTTGAAATGCGTGAACTATGTCTTTTTCGTCATCTCGAGCTGTCAGCATAAGCACTGGCACAGTTGTGTGCTGGCGAAGCTGCTGAAGTATTTCAGGGCCACTCAAAGAAGGTAGTGTCCAGTCTAATATGACAAGATCGTAATTATCTTTAAGAGCATACTCTAGTCCCCGCTGTCCATCAAAAGCAAAGACAACTTTAAAAGGTTCTGCTGCAAACGTTGCACGTACCGTCTCGATGACAAAGTGCTCGTCTTCAATAATTAAAATACGCCCTGTGCTCATTAAACATCCTTGATGAGTAGTAAAACGACCCCATAGCCTCAGCAAGCTGAATGTCACTTCTACAGCTACCTAGCAAATGTTCAAGCTAAAGTTCAATATGCTTATACTCAATCGAAGCAACAATGTCATAGTCTACATCGTCTAAGGGTACGCTCTCACGAGCGTTTTGCATGGCACGTTGTGCCACGCAAAAATCACTTCAGTATTAGATAGAAAAAGCCTTAGAACACCATCATTGCTTTGCTATATTCTAAGGCTTACTTGACATGTAGTTTAGGAGCTAGCGTTCAAAATAGGCTCGAGCAAAGCTACCCTGTTGCAAGAATGTAGCCCTGGGCGACAACGGCGGCAAATTACTAGCATTATTGAATGCTTCTTCATATTGCCAAATACGTTTTGGTGGTGAATAATAATTGCCACCCCAAGCACCATCTTTATATTGAGGAACGTCCAGACTTACAAATGATCCTGCGTAGGTAAAATCTCTACCACCCCAATCTTCGTGAAAGCGTGGATAGTTTTCTAAACCGCCATTGTAATTACCTTTATGCAATCCACCCGTGCCTTCTTCGCGCCCAGTGATGTCGGTACCGCCAAGCACAGCCGCACGTAGGGTTGTGTCCACAGCATCACGGATACCGTCTTTTTTTGAATGCATATAATTCATGTCATCCCAGTCATCATCATCAAAATCCCACCAGTAAATAGTTGCATCCCAGCCACCCAGACGACCATCGCCGTCAGGATCAAAATCATCATCAAATCTTTCAGATAGTACGTTAATCGCGTCACCTAACAATGAAGCAGGAACCCAGGTTGTGTTGTTAGCATCGCTTTCTTCAGCGTTGTAGTCACCTTGAACAAAAATAGCTTGGTCAGAGACAATGGTGAGCCCTTTGACATCCGGCGCGTTGTTGACACTGGCAGCTATCTCTTCACCATTACGCACACGGATACCGTAATTGTTAACTTCATCAGAGTCTGGACCAATAACGGAGAAGTAGAAGACTAAACCGCCAGTACTTTCATCATCAATGTCGAACCCGAAACGGTTTGTATTTTGGGTAATACAGTTGAGCAAGCCAGTGATGTCCACCTCGAGAAAAATCTGTGCATCATCACCATCTTCACGGCCGTCGTAAAAGGTTTGACTCCATTCAACAGCGCGGGTTTCATAGCCTGTTGGATCATCGGTATAACCTTTTGGAATCCGGTCCCGGTGTGCGTTGTTGTTATTACCAAGGTCTTCAAACAAAACATACTCGTAGTTGTTACCATTACCATCAATACGGCTCACGTAAGGCGGGTATACATCATGTGCAATACAGTTGTTGAGACGATTTGTGGCTTGTGTATCTCTATCTGTACGGTTAATATTGCCGTCATTATCATGAACTTCAATTTTGTGGTTACTGTTGTTTTTAAGTCTTAGAAGAATTCGCAGGTCGGCACGGCTCCAGTAGGTAGCCTCGTCGTCAATCCCAAAGTCATCTACAGGTGGCACAATAAGCGTATCTAAACCAACTTGAATGCGGCCGTTCCAAGGGTCAAGCTCATCATCATTATCCACCGTCCATGTTTCGCCTTTGGGTAAATCACGTTGATTATTTGTGTCAAACACACTAGTTTTGTTTCGACTGTCGTTTTTGTCTTTACGAAACGTATTGAGTGTGCCACCTACGTTGTTTGCATCTGGCCAAAGATTCTCATCTCGCCTTGCTGTGGAGACCTGCCCAGTTACGTCTAAGCCACTGCCAGCCGTCATGTATAAGTCACCATTTACATGAATACGCCCGTTCAAATTCATGGGTGGTCCGGGATGAATCTCTAGGTCTTTGTTGTAAAACGCCACAAACTGAAATAGCGGAATAAGTTGCACGTTCAAGCGCGTTTCAACTCGTGCTTCGGGGCGTTCCTCGTTAGGTGGATAGGCATCCGAGAAAAAATCATAGCCGTACTGAATAGCATTTAAGCCTTGGTAAACACCACTGCCAATGACCACTGCACGCCCTTCATCACCATTACCTGCATCTTCTACGATATAGGTGTGAATTGTGCGGTCATTTAGCTCATAGGTTGTACAGCCAAATGCACCACCACCTTGTTGTCCGTCAATGCAAGGAATAGTGCCAGTTGGGCTTTCACCCTCTGGACGGCGAAAGTCTTCAAAGACAGCACGTACTTCTTCAGCACGTAGGTTGTAGCCTGTTTCAGCAGAGTAAAAGCCAGTTGCGTTATCTACGGCTGCATCTGAGGTCTTAATTTCGGTACTAGTTACAAAGGTGTAGGCAGTAAGTGTTGTAAACAACACAATGAGCATGATGAGGGTCGTTATGAGCGCAAACCCTTGTCGCTTAACGTGAAAACTTTGCTGGAGCATAGTAACGCATAATCCTTTCAAACTTAGATTTGAATGAAGTCTGGTGATTTGATTTAGAAATTTAGAATATTGCGAGGAAAAAAGCGGTTGTTAAGCTCACGCTCAACACGTGTTTGTGGCGTGACTTGATCAGCCGCTTGAACATCAATTTCAACACTAGCAATGTCTGTAAAACGGTCTTCGGGGTTTTCACCAAAGTCTTCAACAACGCTGCCATCTGTCAAAATTGCCCTTACTCGAAACTCGGTGATGTTGTTAACAAGACGCAGGGGGTTGTCCTCATTGTCATTGATAATCAGTTCAAGTACACCGTCGGTCAGTTGATAACGGCGCATTTCCATAACGTACAAGTTGGGCGGTGGTGTGCTCTCTGGGTCGTAGTCGTGTTGCCATTTACCGCTAGCTTTGTGAATGTGCTGATTTGAACCATCTTCAGCATCGTAGGTGAAAAACTCACCTTGACCGTCTTCAGATGGCCAAATGTACACGGCTACCGTTTGGTTAGGATTCACCTCTGTATCGGTGCGGTAATCTACCCATTCAGTATGATCATCAGCTTGACCATCTCCGTCTAAATCGCGGCTATCCCTATCACACTCAGGACGCTTGGGGTTGTTTTCTGAAACGAACACAACATCTGCATTACTACCCCCATTAATTTTTTTGCAGACAGGTAATTGAGTTGACAGCAAACTACGGCGAATCTCTAGTTCATTGCCACCACGTACCACGATAGATTGAAGACCTACATTGGGCAGATAGCTTCCTGCTGTGCGCACGTCTGCCCCAATAAGGTCAGACGCTGCCCGCAAATCTTGATTCATACGGGTACGCACACGGTCAACGCGGAACATGCGGTTGCTCGCAATAGTTACATTGACACTAGCGGTAATCACTAAAATAGAAACCCCTAAAACTACGAGTAACTCAACTAAGGTAAACCCTTGACGCGCCTGAGGATTGGGAGTAGATGTTGATTGATACTTCATAAAAAACACCTCCGACTTGTACGCAAGTTAGTTCGTGAGGTTGTCATTACCATTACCCAAATCGGTATAGACAACTTGCAGGTCGTAAATAACTTCATTGTCAACAAAGATTTCAACTCGAGCTTGACGCATGTTAGTGGCACAAAATTCGTTGTTACCGCTGGTGCAGTAAGTGAGTTCATAATCGTAAACACGTGTCCCTGTATCTACATTGCCAATCACACCAGACTGTGGCCAATCTGGAAAATCAGTTTGGCGTAATTCATCTAACACATGCTGGGCGGCATAACTTGCACCAGAGCGCAACTCATTTTTATGATTAATATTTACCAGCGACAAAAATGCTGGCATGATAGTCACCATCAAAACGGCAAACAATGCTGTGGAAACTATAGCTTCAATAATGCCAAAGCCAGCTTGGGCATTATCTTCTTGTTGTAGGCGGGCAGTGCTTCTCTGAATCATTGGGTTACCTCCACGGCACCACCGAGAAAAATTTCTAAATTGGTGGTGTCACCTTTCATGTCTTGCAGGGTTAACATAGGGTTTGTCGTAGCAATACCACGACTTGTAAAGCAGATGATGACGTTGTCCTGAACATTTTGAGTTTGGCTAATGTTGACTTGGGCGGGTAACTCCAACCAAATTCGCGCGTCGTTAGTCCAGCCATCTGTATCGCTACAACGAAACGACCACTCAGCTTCAACACGCTGGTCTGAAACTTGTACGAGACGGTAAGCACGGGTCGTCGTCATTGCTCTGGTACGGGCAAGTTTGACTTGTGCCTCGAGTTGACTGGTACTGTTGCGCAAATCGTTACGTAAACCACGCAAGCCAACTACTGTTAGACTCAAAATAATACTTATAATAAGTATTACAATAATTAATTCGATTATCGAAAACCCTTGTTGCGACTTAAATTTAGGATGCCTTGAAGGCAAGTGTACTTTCACAAAATCACCTCAGATGTAGATCAGACTAAACTTGTTAGACCAGTTCACAAGCAGCACTTACAAATAGTGGCTAGACGTGTGTCTAGTTCGAGCTTGCCCAATTATGTGAGTTAAATGTAAATCGTATGTAAAAAAACGCCCCCCAATATGGGGGGATGTTTCATATGTAAAAAAGCGTGCCCAACTAAGCCTGTTAGCTTTAGCTGCCTTCGGCGGCAAAGATTGTTTGATGATGAAGTATGGCAAGTATGCTTCTTATTTCAGTCGGTAGTAATGTCCCTAAGCACTGAGCAGGATTATGGCTTCACACAGGATTTAGTTAGGTTTGAGCTAGCAAAATCCTCCCCGACACACTTGTTGATGAAATTGTATGCAGACGAGCTAAGCCAACCGCGTACGTCAAGCATCATGAGGGTATGCATCAGACATCCGACACAACCTTAGACACACTCGTCATTGGGGCTGGTGTTGCTGGCCTCACGGTAACTAGAACAGTAGCTAGAAGCTTACAGCAAGCAGGGCAAGAGGGTTTAGTGCTCGAGAAAAGCCGTGGTTTTGGCGGCCGAGCTGCAACCCGAACCCGTCATGGCAACCGTGTTGACCACGGCGCGCAGTACTTCACTGTGCGAGACAGCCGCTTTCAACAGCAAGTTGATACGTGGCTCGAGGCCGGAAGTGTACAGGTTTGGACCAACGCACTGCATACCTTAAATGCAGATGGTCTGAGCGCCGGACAACCAAGTTATCCAAGATATATTTTCCCCAATGGTATGAACGGCATCGGTAAAACGCTAGCTGAAGGGCTAACCATCAAGCGGGAAACAAGGGCCAGTCAGATTCTTCAGCAAGATGGTCACTATGAGGTTATTACTGAAGCAGGTGAAACCTTCGCAGCTAAGCGCGTGATTGTCAAGACACCTGCTGAGCAAGCCTTGGCACTGTGTGAGGGGGTGGACTTGGGTGAGGCTCGAGCGTCCCTCGAGCAGGTGTACCTCAACCCCTGCATTGCTGTACTAGCAGGTTACGATCTAAACCACAAACCTGACTGGCAGGGTGTTCGCGTGCAAGATAACGCATTAGCTGGCATCAGTTGGATGTCGCACGACAGCAGCAAACGCACTAACCCAACACATACTGTGATTGTCATCCATGCAAGTCCAGAGTTTAGCCAAGCCAATTACAGTCGCTACGACACCGACCGTGACGGCCTCATCAGCGAGTTACTAACAACTGCAAGTAAGTTAGAACCGTGGTTAGCAAAACCTATCTGGACAGACGGTCAACGCTGGCGCTACGCGCAAGCACAACTCTCGCATAATGCACCGTTTATTCAGGTTGATAATTTGTTTTTTTGCGGGGATTGGTGTGGGGGAAGCAAGCTAGAAGATGCGTATTTGTCTGGGCTCGAGCTAGCCCATGCATTAACGCAGAGCTAAGATACCCCGCAGTTCGTACGTACAAGCTTTCTCAGACTGTGCTTCACTCGGTATACTCAGGGAGTTCAGGAAGGAATAGTTGTGACCTCCCCCAAACCTTCATCATCTCAAGACCTTGTTCGACAAGAGGGTGCGTCCTCAGAAGGAGCGTCTCTAGAGATGGTGCTCACACAACCGCTTAGCCGTAAATCTCTGGCAGATGCACGCCATTATCTAGCGCAATTAAGGCATCCGGCAAATGCGTTTTTGTTGTTCCGCTGGTTATTGCGCGGTAGTTGGGCCATCACTAAGCACGAAGTTGGCAAGCGCATTGACTACGGGCGTGAACGTGAACTTGCCTTTCAAGATGAAGATGGTGACACCAAGGTGAGCGTACCCGTTAATTATGCTGCAGGCATTACGGTCTTTTTTCCAGTTGCAGCACTCATCTTGTGGCTGTTTACCCAACTGAGTTCATATCAGTTTGAGGTTGTGCCTGCGGATACACAAGCCTTGACAGAGGCAGATGCAACCTTGCCTTTAGATGAGGGCGTTAGCTAATAAGGTGGCGTCTTCCGAGATTAGGTGAGCTGAACTTGCTTTGTGATTAACCTAGTAGGGAATAAACTGGTAGTACCAAATTGGCTCGAGCCAACATCATCATTATCAGAATAGGATGCCAGAATGTATTCAAGGACTCGAGTCTCAATACTTCAAACTTAATAAGCATCATAACGAGGAGGACGATGAACCCGTTTGGAAACCGCTTTGGCAAGTGGGGTTTTAAGATTAGCCGCTTTTTGTTGACGATCAACCGTCGTCACCTCATCTTGCGGGGCAAGTTAGGCGTCACCTACTTAAATGTACCGCTGAGTATTGCCATTCCGCTAGGGCTTTTTGTGCTCATTGAATCACCCGTGACCATTTTACTGATTGTGGTGTTTGTACTGGCGTTTGGCGTGCAAGCGTCTGTGACGCAATAGAGGTAACGTAGTAGTATTCATTCCCCAGAAGGAGAAACACATGGCTGAGGTTATTACCCCTGTCGATAAAAGTGATGCTGAATGGCGCAGCGAACTAACCCCAGAACAGTACGACGTACTGCGGCGCGAAGGTACCGAACGGGCAGGCACAAGTCCTTTAAATTATGAAAAGCGCGCGGGGGTGTTTGTCTGTGCGGGCTGTGGGTTGGAGCTGTTTACAGCGGATACAAAATTTGATAGTGGCACAGGTTGGCCAAGCTTTTTTGATGCCATTGACGGGCATTTAGAAACCAAAACAGATTTTAAGCTCATTTGGCCCCGTACCGAGTACCACTGTGTGCGCTGCGGTGGGCATCAAGGTCATGTCTTTAACGACGGCCCCGCGCCCACCGGCAAACGTTATTGCAATAATGGTGTGGCACTCGAGTTTGTTGCAGACGAGCACCCTTAGAACCTCAGGCAAAGGTTTGATCACAGCTTGTGCTGTCAAGATTTGTACTGTCAAGATTTGTACTGTCAAGGTCACAAGGTATCGCGCGGGCGCTAGTCCCTGCTAGCTTAGCTGACACACTAGCTAGCACATTTTTTATACGTTGTTTGCGCCGTTTCTGCGTGCTACGGGCAGTCTCGGCTTCACGGCGTAAGTTTTTTAGCTTTTCTCGAGCTTGGTTTGGGTCAATGTAAATCATAATTATCGTGTCCTTTCTGGCTGGTCGTGACAACTCCAGCAGCTATAAACACAATCATGCAACCGGGCTACTTCAAGCGAAAGAGGGTGTTTTGAAGTAGCCCGGTTGTACACTAACTGTATGCCCAATCCCCAACGTGTAGATAACCTCGAGGCAGCCAAAATTCTTACTGACACCCGTCAGCTCAAGTTGCTCGAGCCATTTTTTCAAACCGAGGTTGTCCTTGCTGAGGTTGCCGAGCGTTTGAACCTCAAGCTCAACACTTTGCTTTACAAGGTCAACAAGTGGCTCGAGCTAGACATTGTTCAAGTTGTTCGTGAAGAAGCCCGTAACGGCCGCGCTAGCAAGGTCTATCACAGCACTGCCACCGCTTTTTTTGTGCCTTTTGATGCCACAACTAGCACCGACTTAAACAGCTTTGTGTACAACCTGACCAAGCGCGATGAAGCACGTTTCTATGAAAACGTCACCCGCGCACTACAAGCAAAAGGCAGTGACTACGGTGTCCTGATTAACCTGAACGAACACGACCATCTAATGCTGCAATCAACCACCGAAAGCAATCTCGGGTCAGACATTAAGCAGCTTATTCAAAGTGATGCCGCGGCATTGTTTGGACGTTCAGGTGTGCTGCGGCTCGAGTTTGCTACAGCCAAAGCCCTACAAGCAGATATGCAAGCGCTGTTTGAAAAATACAGCGCTCAGAACACACCCAACGCCCAAGCCTACGCTTACCGTCTTGGGATTACGCCCGTGACGGATGACAGCCTCTGACAAACGCCCTCTAAAATATGCCAGTGTAATGCTAAACTAGCGTCTATGACTCATAAATCAAGCGCTATTTTGACAACCCACGTCGGCAGCATGCCCCGCTCACAAGAGGTCGTAGACATGCTGTTTGCCCAAGATAAGGGTGAGCCTTACGACCAAGCTGCGTTCGACGCTACTATGAAAGATGCCGTTCACGACATTGTCGGCAAGCAGCAACACGCTGGGGTGGACGTTCCCAGCGACGGTGAAATGAGCAAAATTAGCTACGCAACATACATTCGCCACCGCTTAACCGGCTTTGAAATTGGGGATGCACCTCGAGCCACGCCCAAAGACCTAGACGAGTACCCCAATTACCGTGACAGACTTGCGAAGGCTGGCGGCACGCCTAAATATCACCGGCCGATTTGCCGGGGTGAGATTACCGTTAAAGATATGCGCCCTTTAGAGCAAGATATTGCCAACTTCAAAGCAGCGCTGGATGCACATGGCATTGCCGAGGGCTTTATGAACGCTGCGTCCCCCGGCGTAATTGCGGTATTTCAGCCAGACGAATACTACAACGACTTTGAGACCTATCTTTACGCCTTAGCTGAGGTGATGAAGCTCGAGTACGAAGCCATTGCTAATGCCAGCTTGCAACTGCAAATTGACTGCCCCGACCTCGCCATGGGCCGCCACATCAAATACCGCGATGAGGATGATGCTAGCTTTTTAACCTACGCGACCATGCAAGTTGAAGCCCTCAACTACGCGCTGAGCGAGGTTCCTGCTGAACGCC
>JBCCOX010000084.1:0-11416 GCA_039025155.1 Deinococcota bacterium
GTGCAACTTACCGAAACGCAGATCAACGCTAGTTTACAAGACATTGACAACGACGGTACAGCTGAGTACGTCTTTGAGATTGCGCTAAGCGACTTGCCAACGGGGCGTAACGGCGTGGTCATCGGCACGCTCTACGGCGGCGTGCGGGTGCACAACACGGTTTTGCACTTCGATGTTCAGTGAATCTAACGTTCAGTAAGCCTGCTGTTGATTGATATTAGCTGTTAGCTACCTTATTAAGGCTCGAGCAACCCGCTCGAGCCACCCCTTCCAAAAGACTACAAAGGATGATGTTTATGAGGTTACAGACTCCTCACCACAAACCTCAGACCAGCGCAAGCGAGCCACACATCAACTTCGTTAAGCCCCATCAACCCACATCGCATCAACACACGATAAGTCTCCATACCACGTACTACTTACGAGGTCTCATCAGTACCTATGGACTCACAACCTACACAGGTTACCCATCATGATGAGCCACCCACGCCCGGAGGTTGAGCTTAGCTTGCTCGAGCAACTCGGTGCAGACGCCGTGGACTTAATCGTCGAGCAGTTTTACGACCGAACCCTGGCCGACCCGCGACTCGCCCCCTTTTTTGAAGGTATTGACCTAACGCGCCTCGTCTACCATCAAAAGACCTTTTTCTACATGGCACTCGGTGCCGACAATACCTACACCGGGCGCGCACTAGCGATCGCTCACCAAGGTCTAGGAATCAAGCAACAGCACATGGACGCCCTAGTTGAGCACTTAGAAGCAGCACTTAATGACTACGCGGTTGAAGCAGACATGATTCAAACGATTATCACCAAAATTACTAGTTTTGCTGAGCTTGTGATTGACGAAACTTACCCCTGATGTCGTTGACATTTTGCACTTAGCCACTGAGCTTAATACAGGTCAATGAAGCTCGAGACCTAATTGATGTTGATGGACGCTCAAACAGCCATCAACATGCGCGCCTAAACGCAGTATCCACAAACCTCACCACATCTCAAGAAAAGGAATGAATACAATGACCAACACAAACCTTCCCACACACCTGAGTCAACGTTTAAGTCAACGTTTGATGGCATTGAGCAACGTTAAAGCTATCTGCTTTATCTTCACGGTGCTTATCAGCTTCAATCTTGCACAGGTTGGCATGGCTCGAGACTGGTACGTATCTGCTAACACGGGTGGTGGACGCACGGGTAGCATCGACGAACCCGCTAAAGAAATTAGTAATATTGTCCGCGAGCTAGCTGCTGGTGACCGCATTTTTGTCGCTGAAGGCATCTACACCGGACGTGGCGATAGTGGCCACGACCTCATCAATGTGCCTGTTGAAATCTATTGCGGTTACGACACTAGTTTTAGTCAGCGCGACCCTTGGGGTGCACACGCAAGTGTCTTTTCTGGCGAGAACACCAGCAGTAATGCCAGCAGCGACTACCGCCTTAAAATTGACCTTTCCAAAGACCGCAACTATGAACAAGATATCGTTGTGGTGGACGGCTGTATTTTTGACAATGGCAACCGCAACCACTACCAAGACGACCGCGAATTACTCCTTATACGCAGTGCTAGCCCGGCATCTGGCAACAATCCCAGCCCCGAAAGTGGTGGCTTGCAGGTAAAGCTCGCCCATGAGGACACGCTTATTGTGCGTAACAACATTGTGCTTAACACGGCTCCAACCGTTGGCGCGTTTAGTTTGTGGGGACATCAAAACAGCCTTGTGACGGTAGAGAATAACCTTGCCATCAATAACACGGGTAACGGTTTTGCTTTACATACACAGTGGCGCTCAGCCTCTGAGATTACGCAGTTTAACTTTAGCAACAACGCCTCGTTATTTACCGAAAAGCATGATGCCTACGGTAATATCGGCGGGTCTGCCCTCATTGTTGATAACGAGCTAAGCGTCGATATTAGCAGTAGCGTGTTGGCGTTTAGTGACAATGTGGCCATCAACAACGCCGCCCAAGCTGAGGAGATGAGTTTAGCGAATAGCGTGGTGTTTGGCAGTTTGGTAGCGGATTACCTCGAGTTTGACATTTTCATGAGCGCTGACGAGATTTTAGATGATGCTTACTACCTCTACGACGAAGGTGGTAACAGTAGTGAGCCCATCACCTTACCTGTGTCAGAGGCGTTTCAGGAAGCTTATCTAGCGCGCAGCGTGCTTGACCGCAACGCAATTGAAACGTCTGTGAATCCAGAAGATAGTTACGCTAACGCCTGGCGCAGCATATTGGGGCTTAACCTGCAAGCTGGCACAGTGACGATTGATAGTGATGTTTGGTTACCCCGTTTAAGTTTGGAGGAAGCACTTACGGTTGCTGGCAGTTTTGCAGAGCTTGGGGTGGGGCCGCAAGTTGCTGTGACGCGCTTACTTCCCTAACGTGCTTTAAACTTCTAACGTCCAAAATGAATAAAGCTCGAGTAACCCTTAATAAGGTACTCGAGCACTGTCTCTAACAAAAATTGTCTTTAACAAAATTCGGTCATGTTTTAAAGTGAAAACCAACAAACATATCGTGAGTTTAGATGGCAAGCACCCGTGCCACTTCCAACAAATCCGAGTCAATTTCTTTTTTCTTGGTCCATGTGTACTCGAGCGGTATAGAGGCTGTCATCCGCTTATCCACCCCAATCATCACGTTGGTTTGCCCTTCGATCAGCGCATTCACCGCCGCGTAGCCAAGCCGAGACGCTAACACTCGGTCGCGTGTGCTGGGGCTGCCGCCGCGTTGCATGTGACCCAAAATGCTGGTGCGCGCTTCGTAGCCACAAAGTGCAGCAATATCCCGCTGTAGGGCTAGCGCGCCGCCTTCATAAGCTCCTTCGGCAACCACCACGATGCTCGAGGATTTTCCCCGCTGGTGCGCGTTCTCAACCAGTTTGATGAGGCTGTCTGCGTGAACCTCAACTTCGGGCAGCAAAATAGCCTCAGCCCCACCAGCCACCCCAACATAAAGCGCTATGTGCCCCGCGTGGCGGCCCATCACCTCAACAAAAAATAGGCGGTCGTGACTGGCTGCGGTATCACGTAAGCGGTCAACGGCATCTAGGGCAATATTAATGGCTGTGTTGAAACCAATCGAGACATCTGTACCGTAAATGTCGTTGTCGATGGTGCCAGGCAGACCGATGACCGGAAAGCCGTGCTCTTCACTGAGCTTTGTAGCCCCTTGCATGGATCCGTCTCCACCGATGACAACCAGCGCGTCAATGCCTTTTTCGCGAAGTTTGTTAGCAGCTAGCGCGCGACCTTCTTTGGTTAGAAATGGTTGGCAGCGTGCTGTACGTAAAATAGTACCGCCGCGCTGCAAAATATTGGCCACACTGCGGGCGTTAAATTCCTCAATTGCACCCTCAATAAGCCCTTGATAACCACGGTAAATGCCCGAAACCTGCAAGCCCTGATAAATAGCGGTACGCACCACAGCCCGAATAGCTGCGTTCATGCCTGGTGCATCCCCCCCACTTGTTAAAACGCCAATATGTTTCACAAGTTAGTATAACCTGTCCTAAGTCAGGCCGTCTTCAAGGTGCTAGACACATGCCCAAATTAAGAAAGAAGTTACAACGTCAACCCTCTGCACACTAGTAGGCATTGAGGCTATGGAAACAAGTGATGGTCAAAACCTGTTGCCTTTGTTACAAGGTGGTAAGCAACCTGTTCATACGCTTGGTGTCACAGAATTTCCATGGAGCAAAAGCATTCGCAAGGCTAACTACCACCTTGTGTACTATCCTCCTGAGATATTTTTAGAAGATTATCCTGATGGTTTTGGGGAACTGTACGATTTGGAAGCAGACCCTTGGGAAATGTACAACTTGTACTTTGAGGTTAATGCCCAAGACAAGGTCAACGAGCTCACGCAAGATTTGCTGAACTGGCTTATAACCACAACTCGACCTAAAATGGCTAATGGGGTGTACAATTTGCGCACAAACGACTTACCCCAAATGAACCGCCAGCGCAGACAGCGCTACTTGACCGTCAGCAATTTAGACGGCAAGTTAAACCCTAACTTGTTATGCCATATGAAGTCTAAAAACTATCTTTAGCTGAGGTAACAACGTGTCAACACCTAACATCATTTTTATGATTGCTGATGATCATAGGCATAGCGCTATAAACGCAGTAGGTAATCCTGAAGTCAAGACGCCTCATCTAGACAGCCTTATTGAACAAGGGACGACCCTCAGCCACACGTATATTATGGGCTCAACCTCACCGGCAGTCTGTTTACCGAGTCGCGCCATGCAACTTTCAGGGCGTTCACTTTTTAATGCCTGTCAGCCGTTAAATACAACAGAGGCGTTTCCCCCTTACGTATTTCCCGAGCACATCAAACTTTGGCCTCAGTTATTGCGTGAGCATGGTTATCATACGCATGGTATTGGCAAGTGGCACAACCCAAAAGCTGCCTACGCACGCTGTTTTGATAGTGGTGACGCTATCTTTTTTGGAGGCATGTCAGATCATTATGCTGTGCCAATTTATGACTTTGATCCTTCAGGAGAGTACAGTGACGACCAATGCTATACAGGTGAAAAATTCTCTACAGATTTGTTTACAGACGCTGCAACTGACTTTTTAGACAGCTACGCGGAAGATAAACCCTTTGCTATGTATCTTGCGTTTACCGCGCCACACGACCCACGCACACCCCCCGAAGAGTTTTGCTATGACCCTGACGGTGTCAGCCTCCCTAACAACTTTATGACCACATATCCTTTTGACAATGGTGTTATGGATATTCGAGATGAGGAGTTGGCCAGTTACCCACGCAACGAAGCAGACATAAAACAGCATATAGCCGACTACTACGGCATGATAAGCCACCTTGATGACAGGATTGGGCAGGTCTTGACGGCTCTGTCAAAACGTAACGATGCTCAAAATACGATTATTGTTTATACGGCTGATCATGGTTTAGGTGTGGGGCAACACGCCCTTTTAGGCAAACAAAATATGTACGAGCACAGCATGCGCGTCCCGCTTATTATGGCGGGGCCTGGCATTCCTAAACATCAGCAGCGCAACGCACTTTGCTACTTGTATGATATTTTTCCAACCTTGTGTGAACTTGCAGATGTAGCGATACCTGCTAGTAATGAAGGTAACAGCCTACTACCTCTGGTGCAAGGCAACAAACAAAGCCACCGCTCGAGCATCTTCGCGGCTTACCAGTCAAACTATCACCTACCTGCAGGTGGCTCTTACCAACGCATGGTACGGTGCGGTGACTACAAGCTAATCGAGTACCATGTTAAAGGTCAACACACAGACCAGCTTTTTAATTTAAAACGTGACCCGCATGAACTTGACAACCTAGCTGATGATTCCCAGTTTGCTGAGTTACTCGAGTCACTCAGGCTCGAGCTAAGGTCGTGGCAACACTTAAGCAATGACACCTGCCTTTTGGAAACAGGTCATTAACAACTAAGCTGTGCCATCACAAAAACTCTCTTGATAGTAAGGACGTTTAACAATGATACCCAACTATCTAAACTCTTTTGAAACGCTTTACCTCGAGGACCCTCGAGAAGCTAACCGTCAATGGTTTAACGGGGCAAGTTACGGTCTTTTTTTACACTATGGTCTTTATTCAATCCTAGGCCGACATGAATGGGTGCAGTACCGCGAGAACATCTATCTTGACGATTATGCAAGGTTGGCTGACCAGTTTACAGCAGATCAATTTGATGCAGCCGCTATTGCTAATTTTGCTAAAGACTGCGGTATGAGCTACATCAACATAACCACCCGGCATCACGATAGTTTTTGCCTTTGGGACACCGCGTTGACTGACTTTAAAAGCACCAATAGCCCGGCCGGGCGTGACCTTATTGCTGAACTTGCAGAGGCGTGTGAAGAACGCGGCTTGGGTCTTTTTCTGTACTACTCACATGGCAGAGATTGGAAGCACCCCCACGCACCTAACAATGACACATGGGGCGGTAACGCCAGACCCAAATATGACCCACCTGAGCGTGCTTATGCTTATGGAGAAAAGCACAACCTCGAGCTTTACCTTGACTTTATGAAGCACCAAATAGGCGAACTGCTCACGATGTTCCCGAGTGTTGCGGGTATTTGGCTTGACGGTATAGCTGTGCCTATGAGTGGGGATGTTGAAGCCTTTAAATATGCTGAGCTATACGAATACATTCGCGCGACCAGCCCCCACGCGCTTATTGCCTATAAACAAGGCCTTTTGGGCACAGAAGATTTTTTTACGCCTGAGCACTATATTCCTAACAGCGAAGATGCCCCGGATAAACAAGGCAAACTAACATCTGTTCAAAAAAAGCTCGAGGTTTGCACAACCATGATTGTTGACCCGGTGTCTTGGGGCTATCAAGCAAACCTCGAGGGGCGTCGCCGCACGGTATCTGAAGTTCACGATTTACTCAAGGATGTCAACCGTGCAGGCGCAAACTTACTTTTAAACTCAGGGCCTTTGCCTGATGGGTCTCTTGATCAAGATGATGTTGCTGTTTTAAAAGAGGTGGGGCTAAGCCTTCGGTCATAGGTCTTGCGAGCATAAGCCTTAAAAAGGTGTACCGATTCTGACTCAATACTTCGTAAACCTCTGAAGATGTTCCTTCAGCCCCATTGGTATCAATAGCAGTTGTACATGAGATTGATACAGTCAATATCTTCAAAAGTAAGTTCAACAAAATCATCTAATCTTGATGGTGTATCAACTTAACTTATGATTGCTACAAGTACTATTTCTGCACAAGGGCTGTCTCGCTGATGCTCGAAATCACCTGAGCTAATTCTTTGAGGGATTAACAGGCAAGGGTGTGACTCGAGCCTAAAACGTAAATAACTACCTCCACAAAGGAAGTAGCTATTCATGCTGCTGAAAAAGAGTTAAATGGTTTAAGTCTTACTCAGCTTCAACTTTAAAATTTTGAAACATTAGAGCCAGTATTAGGTGTAAGGTCGCTGCTCACCAGATGATTATCTCAACAAAAAGATAATCACCTAGCAAATAATACCGAATCCGGTTGATTCTCAAAGAATCAACTCCTGCAAGAGCAGGTAGGATAAGCTACGGAATCCGTGGTGGACGCAATGATGCCTTTAGGCATTATTCGGTATACAAGCGGATTCCGTATAAAGTATGTTATCTGAGCCTATCGGTGAGGCGGGCGCGCCTGCCACTAGGTAGGGACTGGGGCTCGAGGTCGTCATCAATGTCTACGTCTTCAATAATGAGCGGTGTCAGGTCAACATCTACCCCTGTTTTGGCTTCGCCAGCAGCTAACTCAAAGGGATCGGTAAAGCCAAAGGGTTCGTTGTCGTCTACAAATTCGTCTTCATCTAAATCCTGCCAGCCAATCACTTCATAGGTACCGGGCTCGAGGTTCTCAAATTCGTAAGGCACGGCGTTACCTGTCGTGGGTACGTCAATAAGGGGTGAACGGTCACCAAAGTCAACCTCGTCACAAGCGCTGTCTAGGCAGAAAAAGGCAATCACTAGGGTGGGTACACGGTTACTATTAAACGTAGGTAGGGCTGCAAAGTTGGGTTGCTGCCCGCCTTCGGTGACGGTGAGGGCGGCTGCAGCATCAATCAGGCCAGCACCACACTCGTTACCACTAGGGCGCACGCAAGCAGCCGCATCTAGTGGACGGGAAGCGAGGCGCAAACGAGTGCGCAGTTGGCTCACGGTGAGGTCAGGGTCTTTTGCCAGCATAAGTGCAGCGAGGCCCGCAACGTGCGGTGATGCCATCGAAGTGCCATCATAGAAGGTGTAGTTAAAATTACCGTTACGGTCTGCAATGGTGCTTAGCACGCCACCGGTAATCTGCTGACCTCCACGCTCGAGAACTTGGTTGCTGTCGCCACCGGGGGCCATCACATCAATACCTGTGCCGTAGTTAGAATAAGGCGCGCGTTGATTGGTTGGGCCAGTTGCACCCACGGTAAGTACGTTTTGACAGTTGCCCGGCCAACTGGTAGACACATCCACATTTTCATTGCCAGCCGCAGCCACAATGAGTGTTCCTGAACGGGCAATATCTGCAAACAAATCTTCAATCGCAGGAGAACACTCACCGGGGCCGCCAAGGCTCATGTTGATGACTCTTGCTTGGGGATTAGGGTTGGGCGGAAGCTGAGCTTGCGCGCGTTGGGTTTTGGCTGCCCACTCGATGCCGTCTAAAATTTGTTCGGTGCTACCGCCGTCTGCACCAAGTACCCGCACAGGTACAATTTTGGCACCCCAACTTACGCCTGCGACACCACTTGTGTTATTGGTACGTGCTGCAACTGTACCCGCGACATGAAGCCCGTGAAAGTCTGTGTTGATGCCGTCATCGGTAGGGTCGTTGTTTTCTTCAATAAAGTTATAGCCGGGCAGCAAGTTGTCAACAATGTCTGGGTGTTGGTTAATGCCTGTATCGAGCACGGCAACGACAACTTCGTTACTCGTGCCATCTTCTACTTGCCATGCGCGCGGCAAGTTAAACGCATCATAGTGCCACTGCAATACGTAGCGGCTGTCATTAGGGCGTTTTTCACCATCTGGGATTGGGGTCTCACCGCCCGGATTTTCACCGCCCGGATTTTCGCCACCGGGATTCTCACCACCCGGATTTTCACCACCGGGGTTTTCACCGCCCGGATTTTGGGGACCGCAAAAGTCAACATCTTCTGGGAATGCTGCGCAGTATTCTTCGTCGTCTAAAACACCGTCTTCACAACCGGGTAGGTTGGGATTGTCGATACATTCTGGGTCTTGTTCGCCACCCGGGTTTTCACCACCGGGATTTTGAGGACCGCAAAAGTCAACATCTTCAGGAAACAGCGCACAGTATTCTTCATCGTCTAGCACACCATCTTCACAGCCGGGCAGGTTGGGATCGTCAATACATTCTGGGTCGTCTTGTTGAAGTCTAAAAATCTGATTGGGAAATGCGTCAACAACCTCAGGACTAGCTTCTAAGCGGGCGATAAGCTGCCATGTTTCTTCGGCGCTAAGACCCTCAGCACGGTAGATGCCCAAACGGTCATTGGCAGCGGTGCGTGCAAATTTGAACGATGTGTCAGCCACTTTTAAGGTGTTTACACTTTGCGTGTTGATACCGGGTGCAAACTGCACAAACACATCACCGGGGATGATTTCGACATTGCGCGCGCTTACGTCAACATCACCCAAATAACCCGGAAAGAATAGTGTGCCATTGATGCTAGCAGGTGTGTCGGGGTCGGGGTCAGGGTCGCTACCGCCGCCACCGCAGGCGACAAGAAGGAATCCTAGACATAGCAAACTGAGTGTAAAGATAGTGCGATGCTTCATGTGTACCTCGTTTCAATGGGGATTTTTAGCTTAAAAGACTCAGGTCGATCTTTTGCTGTTAACTAAACTGAATAGGGCTAGCTCGAGCCTGCAACTGAACCGTGCTGTACATCCACGTCCTCCTTTCATAACGGTGTTGGCGAAAGGTTGATTTTGGCGACAATCTCAAAAGGTAATGCGGTCGAGGAATTGATGGACTTTGAAAACTTGATCAGAGCTACCGACGACAGCCCCTCAGCCTTGCTTAACTTACTGACGAAGGTTCTTTGGTCAAGGTATGCAAGTAATCAAACGCCTCAGCAAGACTGGCAAACTCGAGGCAACGGGCGTCATGAGCGGGCTGCAAAATAACAGCGGGTAGTTGTGGTTTTGCATCTGCAGGATGCTGGTAAGAAACGTCACTGTCCGATGCATCATCAGCCTGAACAGGGGCAAGTTTGGGCGTGTAAAGCTTGATTAGAAAAGCCTGATAAGGCGATGCGTAGGGTTGCGTGCTGTCATCAGCTCGAGCATCTTGTGGGGGTTTCTGGCGCATCACCTACTCCTCGACAATCCTTAAAACTAGGGATGCTTTAGCTTAGAAAGTCGCCGTGATTGACCCGTGATTGACCGGTGATTAGCCCAGTGATTAGCCCTGTGGTCGCGCTTGAGTTATCGAACGATGGGTTTAGCCAGTGCCCTACTAGGTAACGCTTAAACTTGCAAGTTGGGTCACATGGGGTGCCAGACACTCGAGGTCACTGAGGGTGGTTGTTTCATCGACCTCGAGCCCATGGCGTGCTATTAAGTTATGAGCGCGCCGTTTGACACTTTTAGAACTTGCTTGATGTTGTACAACGCAACTCACAAGGGCGTTGGCAAGGGGCTCACCATCTTGCAAGAAATACTCTGCCCAAGCTAAGAAAACGTACAGCAGGGTGCTACTGTTATGAAGTTGCCAGGCTGACCTTAAACTTTGTTGCAACAGCTCAAAGGCAGCTCGAGGCTGGCCTTGGGCAAGTTTCACACGTGCGTAGTCAGCGGTATAGTCGGCGACATTGGTAGCACTCTTGTTTTGCTGGGCAAGGCGTATAGCTTGCACATAGTGCGTTTCAGCGCGGTCAAGCTCACCAAGCGCCAGCGCGCACGCACCTAAGTCCGCGTGACACATGTAAGCATAGGCGTCATCCCCGTAGCTGTGAATCAAAGTGAGAGCTTGCTCGAGCATCGTTTGTGCATTACGTGCATCACCTTGCTCGAGCTTAAGCTGACCCCAGTGGTTAAAGATTTCAGTGATGCCAATTTGATCGTTCACCCGCTGGTAGGCATGTAAAGCCTCAGCATAGAGGCTTTGAGCTAACTCAAAGTTGCCAAGGTTGTGTTCTAGTAAGGCCCGTTCTTTGAGGAGTGCGCGCTGTTGTTGCGCTGTGCCGTGGGTTCCTACAAGTTTACCTGCATTATGTAAATGATGTCTGGCGGCCTCACTATCACCAGCCTGTTCAGCACAATCAGAAAGTGAGTAGTAAGCTGCAATTTGGTTGATGTAATCGTCACTTTCGGCAAGTAAGCTAAGCGCCCGCGTTGCCAACTCAGCCGTTGTGTCTAAATCGCCTATCCATCTGTACAAAAGTGCTTGATTGAGTACTAACGCGCCCAGAGTGGCCTTGTGCGAGGTTTGCTTCAATGTATCTTGCCTAAACACGTCTTGCCTAAACACGTCTTGCCTAAACACATCAATGCCTTCTTGAAACAAGCTGATGCCTTCGCGGAAACGGGCGCGTAAATCCAGATAAAAGTTCAGTTGATTACTAGCGCTTACAAACTCTTTAAGATTGAGAGCTGCCTCGGTTGGCGCCAGCTTGAGTGCATACCGCCACGCGCTGCGTATGTTATCAATGTCGGCATCGACAGTACTTAGCGGAATCTCAGGGGCGTCGCTCCGAAAGTTTTGCTCGCGGATAAGCGCCAGGTAGTACTCGCAGTGAGCATGTGCGATGTGGTCGGTATCTATCAGCTGTTCAGCGGCGTATTGACGAATGACCTCGAGCATCGAAAAGCGCCCTAGTGCTGTAGTGCGCAGCAGTGAACGGTTCACGAGCCGAAGGAGTGTACGGGCAGA
>JBCCOX010000085.1:0-11416 GCA_039025155.1 Deinococcota bacterium
AGCCAGATGACTTCTGAACCTCGAGCAAGACCACCGGTTCACCGTCTAGGCGGGCGTAACTGTTGGAGTCTGCAGTGGTATCGCGAACAACGGCTAGATCAGCAAGCGATAGCCCCCGTACCGAATCAACAAGTACTTGCTCCAAATCTTCAATGGTTCTAGGGGTGTTGCGGCTGGTGAGCAAAATGCGCTCAGTTCCCACCGTGATGGCACCCGCAGGTTGCGTTCCAGTAGACGCACTGATGGCGTTTTGAATTTGGTCTGGCGTAATCCCAAACCCTTCAACTTCCCTAGGGTCAATGAGCACTTGAATTTCCCGCTCAACCTCGCCGGATAGCGTAACATTAGCAACACCGTCGATGCGCTGAAGGAGGGGCTCGAGGATGTCCTCAGCGTAGCGTTGCACTTCCAACAAATCATCTCCGGGTGAGCGTACAGCCACACCTAAAATTGGCTCATCATTAGGATCTGCTTTGAATACCGTCGGTGTTTGAGCATCTTCCGGCAGTTGATTGGCAATAGCATCTAACCGCTGCCCGACATCCACTGCAGCTTGGTCAATGTCTGCACCTTGATTAAAATTAGCAATCACGATGCTAAAGTTTTCACCGCTTGTAGATTGAATATCTGAAATCCCAGAAAGTGTGTTGAGGGCGTCTGTGACAGGTTCAGATACCTGCTCAGCAACCTCTTCTGCACCTGCACCTGGATAGACGGTTGTAACCGCAACAATCGGCACATCAAAGTCAGGTAGTAGATCAACACCTAACCCAAGAGCAGACACTAAGCCAAACAAAACGATAGCCACAAAGATACTCAGTGAAAACACGTAATTTTTAACAAAAAATCGAATAAGATTCATGCGCCCCCCTACAGCAGCTAATCCACCAACAAGTTTGTTGGCCCATTTTTACTCTACAGCCATTAACTTTTGCAAGATAACATCACAGTTTATGTTCATCGTTTGTTTAGGTTAAAAGGCTACAAATAAAGCTAAATCTCGTTTAGTACGGGTATACCTGCTGATGTGATCTATCGCCAGAGCTTGCTGAGAAGAGATGTGGTCACATCAAAAATTAGTCTTACTAAGGACATACATTTTAATCTCTCAGTGTCTAAACCCCGAAGCTTATTCCTTGAACGCGAAGTATCGAGATGAGGGAGCGTTTAGCGAACCTCATCAGATTCGTCTTAATACTTCGTAGCTCACCACAGAGATGTTTATTGTTAAAAATCCTTTTCAATATATTTTGATAGTTTGTAGGCCTCATCTTTACAGCCAAGTATTTCTTGAAGGTGAAGATGACAACGCAATTTGATTGTAATCGTGTTTATATTTACAAACCGCGCCACTGCTTGCAATCTTTATAAGTTGCTTAGCTGCCCCCATAAGTGTCATGACATAGCGTTAAGATCAACAGGCCTAAAAAAGTGCCTCTAAACACATTTGCTTAAAGGCACTTTACAAAGTACTTCGCTAACCGTAAAATAGCGCTACGTTTACATGCAAGGCGCTATCTATTTATCGGACTTTTGTTTAGCTCATAGGGTCTAAAATTTTTCGGTATATTTCCAGCAATGTTTCGAGTTCGTCTTCTTCAAGTTGCTTTAAGCGAGCAAAGCTGGTGTCGCGCCAAGCGTTTTTAAGCGTTTTACGAGTATCTTCGCCACTGCTTGTGAGTTTAAGTTGCACCCGGCGGCGGTCGTTGGTATCAATCTCTCTGGCGACCAAGCCTTTTTCTTCAAGCTCACCGAGCATGGCAGAAATAGCTGAGGGAACCGTATCCAGCATATCGGCAAGTTGTTTTGGGTACACGTAACCGCGACCGATAAGCTCGAGCAGCAACGCACGAACAGGGCGAAAGCCCAAGGGCTCAAACGCTCTGTAAGACTCTTGACGCAGGGTCCACATAAGTTGGAGTGAGTATTCGTTAAGTTCTTCTACAATCGGACTGGTTTTAGCTTTTGAAGTAGCCATAAACCTACTATATACTATTTAATTTCGTTGCTGTTATCTCACGATACATTTATTGTTAATACACTAGTCCACACCTCATCGTGCTTGACGAAGTGTATTTTTTTACGCAACTTTTCTAACTCAGGTTTTTGTTTGCTACAGCTAGCAACGCCATGATGTCGCGTTACAAAAATTGCATCTGTTGGATTACCCTATCTGCCGTTATAATCTTGTTGTAGTAGGCTTAGTTGAGAGCTTTAGCAATCACACAATGAGTTGATACGACCCAAATCACATCATTCAAATCACATCATTATGGCAACACTGCCATCGTCTGATACCTAAGGTTATGATGCGCGCCTAGCATCTGGTGGCGTTTCCCTTTTTCTCTTCTTAGGCGCACAACACACATCAACAAGGTGTCATAGCACCTCGTAAAATTGCTATGTGTCAAGGGATATGAGTGTCTTCAATCGCGTTCACTGTTGTTTGAGGTAGTCAAGCAACAGTGCCTCAAGCGACGAGGTCTCAAACAAAGATGCCTCGAGATTTTGACAGCTCGAGGTATCTTCCTCTACTTCTAATCACAGCACCCTCAACCTAAGGTGCTAAGCGTTGCATGTGCCACGGAGAAGTTGCATCTAGCGTCTTGCGTGTGTAGACAAAACGATCGTGTAAACGGTTGCTGCGCCCTTGCCAAAACTCTATTTGCAAGGGTTGCACTAAATAACCACCCCAGAACTCTGGTAGAGGAATCTCTTTGTTTTGATAGCGCATATCAATTTCTTGTAAATGCTTATCAAGGGTCTTACGACTTTCAATGGGTTTACTTTGAGGTGACGCCCACGCACCCAACTGCGACCCGCGCGGGCGGCTCTGAAAATAAGCTGCTGAGGTTTCTTGTGGAACTTTGGCAATGTTACCCTCAACCCGAACTTGACGCTCGAGGTCAAGCCAGTTAAACACCAACGCCGCGTGTGGATTGGCGTCAATATCTTTGGCTTTGTTGCTTTTATAGTTGCTGTAAAATATAAATCCACACTCGTTGCTGTTTACTTCTAAACCTTTGAGTAGCACGACTCGAGCCTTGGGGCGACCATCTGTGTCCGCTGTGGCGAGTATCATCGCGTTAGGTTCTAGTAGTTCAGCCTCGACAGCGTCTTGAAACCACATTTCAAACTGATGCATGGGATCGCTATGAAGCTCAGCTTGGTTGAGTTTTTTGAGCCTATATTGCTTGCGAATGGCGGCAATGTCGGGTCTTGTCATAGCCTAAGTTTACCGTCCAATAGCTGAGACACTTATGTACCAAGGTATACGAAACTGTTTAACCACCTCTCATGAGACGCTGCAAGAGTGTAACTTTGGCGGGCAACTTAGTACAGTTATTCTTAAATTAGTACAGTTATTCTCAGGCATCTTGAAAATCCTTTTGTAGTCTTGATAAACGTCTTTTTTCTGAGGTTTGTTAAGCTGCCAATGAAACATACGTTCTAGTCCTTCAAGGAGGCAAGTTCCATGGCTTTTGAACTTCCCGATTTACCCTATGCAAAAGACGCGCTCGAGCCCCATATCGACGCCCGTACGATGGAAATCCATCACGATAAGCACCATGCAGGCTACGCTAGCAAACTAGCAGCAGCCGTTGAAGGCACTGATATGGCCAGCATGAGCGTTGAAGATATTTTGGCAAAAGGTGCTGATGCACTCCCCACTGCCGTGCGCAACAACGGTGGTGGCTACGCCAACCACAACCTCTTTTGGGAAATTATGGCACCCGGTGGCGGCGCACCTAGTAGTGACTTAACTGAGGCCATTGACAGTGCCTTTGGGAGTTTTGACAGCTTCAAAGAAGCATTTGCCAGTGCTGCGGCGACCCGCTTTGGCTCAGGTTGGGCGTGGTTAGTCGTTAGTGGTGGCAAGCTCGAGGTGATGAGCACCCCTAACCAAGACAGCCCACTCATGGAAGGTAAAACACCTATTTTGGGGCTAGATGTTTGGGAGCACGCCTACTACCTCAACTACCAAAACCGCCGTCCGGATTACATTAGTGCGTTTTGGAATGTTGTGAACTGGGCAAAAGTATCTGAAAACTACAGTGCTGCTAAATAACTCGAGCTAAATCTGAATTGTGCGTGAGGGGCAACCTTCACGCATTTTTTGTGGCTCGAGTTGCCATAAAGTGATGAGGGATTAGGTTTCCCAAGTGAAAAACAACCCACTTGCATCGTCGTGCCAGGCAAGCGCTCCGGGAGTGTTCATGACACGGGTTTCCTCACGCCTCAGGTGTTCTACATAGCCTTTTAAGCCTTGACGTAAGATAAGCTCGCCCATAAATTGTAACTGTGTAGTGGACGTGGTGTTGGGCTCGAGCCCATTCTCTTGAGCTGGTGAAGGCAAAAACATGCCATCCGAAACTAGTAAAACAGCTTTGTACTGGTCTAAAGGCACACAGGTTTGAAACATGTAGTCAGCAACGTTGGGGAGTCCGTTGATGACGGAAACACCCAATGCTGAATCTGTTTGACCGTCTGGACCAACAAAATTGTGATACACCCCGTTGAGGCGGTTGATCTCTTGGGCGCGGCTGTCTCCCAAAGCTTGAAAAAAGGGATGTTCTGCCTTTGCATCAGGATCAGAGAGGTATAGGCTTTTTGCCTTGTCATCATGCTGGGCCATTTGATCAGGTGTGATGCGAACAGCAGTATCATCATGCTGAAAAGCAATGAGTGCTGAATCTGCACCATGGGCAACCTCGAGCTGCTGTTTTTCCCAATCAATACGAGCAACGGTATAGGTTGCTGCGGGTAAAACAAGCCGGATATAACGCTCGTCTTCTGATAGTACGGTGAGATGCGGTTCCGCTTCTAGCAAGGCCGCCGTACTGATATCACCGTAGATCGTGCGTAATTCAGCAGCTAATTGTTCATTGGCGATGGTGACCATCTCGGCAGGCGTGTGAGCTGTTGGTGCAAGTTCAGCTACCGTGCTACAGAGTAACCGCGAGGCAACTCCTGAAGGTGTTACACCTTGTCCGTAACGAGAGCTGTATGTATCAATGAGAGGTTGCATGCTTACAATTGGCCGCAAACGCTGGGGGGCACCATCCGCAAGGGCAAGTACAGCATGATGTTCAAATAGGCCTGCCCACAGGGCGTCTTCAGTGAGGTGATCGCCACCTGTGTCCTGCACACGTTGTAGGGTTGTGTGAATCATAGTTGACGTCCTTTAAGAAAAGATGGTAGAGGTAGGAATTAAGTGATCAAAGGGGATGCCTTGGGTATCGCTCGGCCGCATTAAGACACCTGAACCTGTAAAGAGTGAAGTTGAACCTTTGCCGTCTAGGTTCATGGTGTCAATTGCAACAAGCTCGAGCATGAGCTGGGCAGCGTCAAAAAAAGTTCCATTGTCAATTTGCTAATGCTGGGCTCGAGCCTACCTGCTATAGGTTCTGAAAGCTTCAGCAGGGCCCAAACCCGACTAGCTACGTCTTAGCTAACATCAGTAGAATGCGCACCGCTAGGTAAGCGCTTAAGATCTGAAAGCACTACTTAATACCTGTTGTTGCAATGCCTTCAACAATGTACTTTTGCATGAAAATATACACAATAATGAGGGGCAATATCGTGACCACGGACCCCGCTAACAGCAAATCCCACTGTGTGGCGTACTCGTCTTGAAAAAGTGCTAACCCAATGGGTAGCGTGCGCAGATTAGGAGATTTAATGTACAGCACAGCACGCAACAAGTCATTCCAATTCGTGATGAACGCTAGCAAAAACAAGGTAATAAGTGCAGGCGTTGCCAATGGTAAAAAAATTCGGCGATAGATAGCAAAGACACTTGCGCCATCTATTACCGCCGCTTCTTCTAAATCCCTAGGGATGGTCGAAAAAAATTCCCGCAATAAAAACGTGCCCGTAGCACCCACAAAAAAGGAAGGCACAATTAACGGTGCGAGTGAGTCAATCCACCTTAAGCCAATAGCTTGTAAGGCAGGCTCGTAGACCAGTAAAGCAATAAGATACTCGGGGACGATAGTCACTTCAATAGGTAAAACCAATGTAGCAAGCAGGAGGCCAAAAATGACCCGACTGCCTTTAAACGTTAGCCTAGCAAATGCAAAGGCCGCCAAAGAGCAGGTGATTATTTGACCTAGCGCCGCTAGTGTTGCCACAACGAACGTATTTAAAGCGTAGCGCAAAAAATTATAGTCTGAAAATAGTAATCTATAATTACCGAACGGATCCTCACCAAATAGCTTATCAGGAATGAGTGAGGGCGGTAATCTAAAAATATTGCCAGATGTTTTGAATGTTGTGAGCACCATCCATAAAAACGGAAACGCCATCAAAAATGCAACGATTGCAAGAAGTGCGTATTGCAAAACTAGTTTAATAGGCTGTTTGGTGTGCCTGTGTGGCACATATATATCTGATTGACTTCTCATAGCTTTTACCTTAAATATTTAATTATTAGTGTGTACCCAACGGCTGCGAAAACGAAAGTTGATAAACGTAATGATGAGGGCTACCAATAGCAAAAGATAAGCTGCTGCTGACGAAAATCCATAGCGAAAAAACTCAAAGGCATTTTGATAGATGTAGTAAGGCAATGTTGTGGATGCGTTAAGTGGCCCACCTTGAGTCATAACAAAAGTAACCTCAAAGGTACGAAACGCGTCAAACAGCGTCACAATGAGCACAAAGAACGTGATGGGCGTAAGCATAGGCAGGGTGACATACCAGAACTGATGCCAGCGCGTTGCGCCGTCTACTCGAGCTGCTTCATACAAATTTTTAGGAATGCCCTGTAGACCTGCTAGAAAGACCATCATCGGTAAGCCTGCTGATTTCCAAACTGAGACAATAACAAGCACATAAAGGGCGGTATCGCGGTCAGCCAGCCAGTTGGGAGGGCGGCTCGAGCCAAGCGTGCGCAATATGTAGTTAATGAGCCCATAGCGAGACGCAAAGATCCAGTTCCAAACTAAAGCAACTGCCACCATTGAGGTAATGGCAGGTAGGTAGTAAATACCGCGAAAAAATGCAATGTACTTGAGTTTTTGGTTGACAAGTAGCGCAAGTCCTAGCCCCACAGCAACTGTGGCAGGCGTATAAATTGCAACGTAGGCAAGGGTGTTGCGCAACACTTGCCAGAAAATCCTCGAGCTTAAAAGCTCTCGGTAATTGCCCAGGCCAATAAATTGCGGTAGCACAGTGCCACGCCACTCTGTAAAACTCAGCAAAAAGGAAGCAACTGTTGGACCTAGGGAAAACAAGACAAGTCCCAGAAGCGTGGGTAGTAAAAATAGATAGGGTATATAAGCTTTGTAGCGCATGAAAACCCGCCTTTATGAAAAAGAGATGGTAACTAAACCATCTCTCTTCAAGCGTATTAAAACTGGTCTGTAAATCCCTACCTGTAAAAACGTGCAAGGACAGTGTTGGCAACGTCTGTAGCAGCAGCTAAAGCCTCTTCAACCGTTTGATTGCCGTTAAACGCTTCGTCTAGTTGTCCTTGTAAACCGGCACCGCCCACGTAGCCGCGCCATTCACCCCAGCCGGGTGTAAATGAGTTAGGGCCAGCGTTATCTGCCCACTCGAGCAGGAACGCTTTGTTGTCTGGCAGTTGGTCGGGCTCGAGCCATGCTTCGCTATTAGCAATAGCCCGCCAAATAGGAATGGAGCTTGTTCCTGAACGGGCAACAGTGCGCTCAGGTCCAGCTAAGCACTGCACCAAGTCCCAGGCAGCTTCGGGGTCGTCACTTGTTGCACTCACGGCCACCATGTCTGACCAACCATAAGCGATGTCTTCTTGCCAACTGGGACCGCGCGGTATAGCTGAAATCCCAAAGTTGAGACCTTCAATATCACGGTTACCATTCATTGCCCAAGAGCCGTCAATCCACATGGCTGCAAGCCCAGCGTGAAAAGGATTATCCAGCCCGGCCATTTCAGCAGGTTGAGGTGCAACTTGGTGCTCATTAATGAGCGCGTTCATAAAGTTGATAGCCTCAATAGCTTGTTCGTTAGGCTCAAAACTATCACGTGCAGCGTTGAGCAACTCACCACCGTTTTGATACACCCAAGACTCCACGTGAGCATACCGACCGAAGCCGTAGTAGCCGTATTGGTCGATGAGCCCATCGTCATTATCATCTTTGGTTAAAGCTTGGGCGGCGCTTAAAAAGTCATCCCAGGTCCATGTTGCTGTTGGGTAGTCAAGCCCTGCTTCATCAAACATATCTTTGTTGTAATACATAATAGTTTCGACAAAGTAGACAGGAAATGCGTGCATGTCGCCAGTTGTTTTGTTGGGGGTGCGTGCAGCGTCAAACGCGCCTGTATTCCAGCTTTCAGCTTCTGGCATAACATCGCGGTCAACTAGGGGTTGCAAGTTGTAGAGGAGGCCGTCAGCAGCAAACTCATCAACAAATCCGGAACTCATCCAGAAGACGTCGGGGAGGCGTCTAGCAGTTGCCAACCCGCGCAACTCAGTCATTAGGTCAGCAACGCCGGAACCGGAAAAAGGTGTGTAGTTCACGGTAATGTCCAACTGGCGCTCGCAAACTTCAATTAGCTCTGCTTCGGCTTCGTTCAGGCTCCAACTACCTAGGTAGTCAACGCTCGACTGCGCACTGACTAGCCCGCCAAGAATGACCATTGCAACGACAAGCTGTTTCATAGATTAAACTCCCTTACATGTGTTTGAAATTTGGCGATACCGTCAGGGCGTAGAGGCTTAAAGATGAATAAGTTCGGTATCAAAACTTATTATATACTAGCTATGTCAGGGCAGTGTCTGTTGGTTTCCATATAGATAAGCTGAACATCGACACCTAAAGCTGTCAACAAAATGTAAGGTACAAATCAAGCGCCTACAATTCAGTACAGCATCTTCATGAATGGCTTAGTATTTCATGTATTGGTCAGGGTTTGTTTGTTGTAGTTTAGCTATTAGGAATCAGAGGTTATGCATCATCAACATGGAAATTGTTTAATGTCACAATCCTAAAGAGTGTACAGATGTGCCTGCAAGTTCAAAACCGAACTCGTTTCAACGAGATACACATTAGTTACATCAGGCTCTTTGGGAAAAAGTTTCTTGTCTTTCAAAAGTTGTGAGTTGACGTAATGATGTCTCAACATGGGTAAGCATCTGTCAAAATAAACATCTGTCAAAATATTTGAAGCGCACCTATCAAACTACTTCATGATAAGCTTCTGGTTTGGATTATCTCATGAACCACGACCTTGACAGCACTCGTCCTAAGTTGCCGCAACAGGCTCAGTTAATGCTGTCCCATACGGAAAAACGCGCGTTGCTCGAGGTACGCAGTCACAAATACTTAAGTCGCGCAGACCTAGTGCATATGCTTGGCTTTTCCAAATCCACGGTAAGTACGACCATCAACAAACTCATTCAATTAGGTCTGCTGGAGGAACACCGCGAAAAACCTGCTGGTGGACAGGTAGGACAGCCTGCGTTGCGGCTCAATATTGTCCCAGATGCCTTGCGGTTTGTGGGGTTGAACGTGTCTACTCGAGGCATATTTGCAGCTGTATGCAACTTTGCCTGTGAGCCGTTGTGGATTTCTAAACCTGCACCGCTCCCTAACTCTGCAGAGGACGTTGTACACATGAGTCAGCAGCTTGTTGCCCAGGCTTTTGAACAAGCAGGGTGCCAAACAGACATAGGAATTTACATTCCGGGTGCGCTTTCGCCAGACGGTGACATTCTAGAGTTAACCCCTAAACAGCAACATGTTCCTTTTGATGACGTGGTTAAGGGCTTGTCACAGGCTTATCCAGAAAGCCAAATTCTAGCGTCTAATGCATCTGATATTTTGCTGCAAGCGCTCGAGCCAGACAATCACAAGCAAGTCATTTTTCTTGTATCCATGGCAGATGGCGTAGGTGCCACGACGTTTAACCGCGACCAAATTTTTCGGGGTGGCTTTAATCAAGCATCTAACTTTGGTGGACTTATTCCTGAAACAGGCCCTAGGCCGAGCTTGCCAGACTTAGCGGCACACATGGGCATGCCTGTAGACAACTTATCGCTTGATTACCTTGATGATCTGTTTCGCGCGGATAATCAGGCCTTACTCGCCTGGATTGAAGATCGAGGCAAGCGTTTGTCACAACCTTTAAGTGCCGTTGTACAGCTCATCAATCCCAACAAAATAGTGTTTGGTGGGAATTTTCCCGCGTCTATCTTGGCGGCATTAATACAGTTTGTGGACCTCTCTGTCTACGATTTACCCAACCGCTTACCTGTAGCAAAACCAGAATTGTCGGTAGCCAGGGTGGTGGGGGATCACTCGAGAACGCTGAGTGCTGCGACCATCCCAATTGCACAACTCCTTTATGAAAGCGTTTAGCTATAGTAGGTCTAGGCGTGTTCAGTTCGTGTGTACTTTGCAAGAGATGAAGCTAAAACACAGCTTTAAGGTGCTCGAGCCTATAATTACGCTGGCTACCACAAATCAACACTGCATCGAAACGAAGGGGTAAGTCATCGCGCCCATGAACTTGGCTCATGTACTGCAGGGCAGCGCGTTGCAAGCGCAAAATTTTACGGTTGTCGATGGCCTCAGCAGGAGTGCCGTAGGCATTGGTGGTGCGCTGTTTGACCTCAACAAAGACCAGTACGCTACCGTCTTCAATAATTAAATCGACCTCAGCATCGCGTACATGATAATTTTCTTCAAGTACCTCGCACCCTTGTCGCTCGAGATACTGCCGTGCCACCCCTTCAGACCAGTGTCTCATGCCGCCTATCATAAAACTGGGCAGAAGTTCCAAAACAGTGTTTGCCTAAACAATGAAGGAAATATGAAGGGTTATTCTGTACTTTCGTTGCGATGTCCTGACATTAGCTGTTTGTGCATCAATTTTTTGTTAGAGACAGCTCAGCATTAGGTATCATCACGTTGCATATAACGCCATGTATCTGTGCGATAGGCTTGGCTGAAAAGCCAGCTAAATACAAGACTATAGATGATTAGCCCAATGAGCCCAAACCATCCCAGCATGTTGGGGGTTACATCAGGATGTATGAGTTGATGAAATGTGCCGAGCTTGGTACATACCAGCGGCATCATTTCATCTGAGAAGTTAGTAATTTGTAAGCAGCGTGGTTATGGATACTACAGTTATGATGAATTCCACCACGATCTTGATTGTATGGTAAATCGAGGAAGTCATTCATGTGTTCTGGATGGTTTATCTGCCGACGCTCACCATTAATGGTGAATGTGGAATTACAGCTACTAGGCTGCTGCAAATTCCTGAAGGCGCAATCTTCTTCGCCAAAACCATTTCCTATCCGCCAGTCCCAATTTTCAACCTTCTTGTGAAAGTTTGAAATCAAAATAGCAAAAATATCGGCGTAAGACTCGTCAAGTGCTCCTGATTCATACCTATACTCAAAGTTAGCAATAGAACTTGTCAA